>CAZEDA010000139.1:0-8381 GCA_964510915.1 uncultured Rhodocyclaceae bacterium
ACGCCGGACTCGTTGATGCGGCGGATCACCTGGAAGTTCTCCTTCACGAACTTGGGCGACAGGCCCAGCGACGGCTCGTCGATGATCAGCAGGCCCGGCGAGCCCATGAGGCCGCGACCGATGGACAGCATCGCCTGCTCTCCGCCGGAGAGCGTGCCGGCGAGCTGTTCGGCGCGCTCCTCCAGACGGGGAAACACGCGGAACACCTCCGTCATGCGGGTGGCGACCAGCGCGGCGTCGCGCACTAGGTACGCGCCGGTGCGGAGATTCTCGGTGACCGTGAGCTTCGGAAAGACCCGGCGGCCTTCCGGAATCGCGCCGATGCCCAGCCCCACGATCTTGTGGACGGCAAGCCCGGCGATGTCGCGCCCGTCGAGCCGGATGGTGCCGGATCGCGGTGGGGTGAGCCCAAGGATGGCGCGGGCGAGCGTGCTCTTGCCCGAGCCGTTGGCACCGAGCAGACAAGTGATCTCACCCGCGTTCGCCGTCAGCGAGACGCCCGAGAGCACGTCGGCGCGGTCGTAGCCGACGGTGATGTCGCGAATCTCGAGCGAGAGCGCCTTCATTCGTCTTCCACACCCAGATAAGCGCGGCGCACGGCCGGGTCGCTGGATACCTCGGCGTAACTGCCTTCGCACAACTTGCGTCCGTAGTCGAACACGGCGCAGCGGTCGCTCACGCTCTCGATCACGTCCATGTCGTGTTCGATGAGGATGACGGCGAGCCGGCTGCGCTCGGCCTTCACCTTCTGCAGATCGCGCATGAGTTCGGCCGTCTCTTCCGGCGTCATGCCGGCGGAGGGTTCGTCGAGCAGCAGGAGCCGGGGCTCCCGGATGAGCGCGCGGCACACCTCGACCCGGCGGCGGTCGATCATGGTGAGGGCGGACACCGGCTCGAAAAGCCGGCCGGGCAACGTGCTGCTGAAGTAGGACAGGAGGTGCTGCGCGGACTCGATGTGGCTGGTCATCGCAGCGCGCAGGCGGCCGCGCAGCAGCAGGTTGGCAACGATGCCGTGGTCGAGAGACAGATGCTGACCCAGCATCAGGTTGTCGAAGACGGACAGCTCCAGCAGCAGACGCAAACGTTGGAAGGTGCGCGCGATGCCACGGCGGGCGATCTCGCGCGGGACGAGTCCGGTGATGGTCTCGCCGCCGAGCGTCACGGACCCGCCGGCCGTCGTGACGAACCCGGTCACGGCGTTGAAGAAGGTGGTCTTGCCCGAGCCGTTGGGGCCGATCACGCCGAGCACTTCGCCTTCCTTCACCCGGATGTCGAGGCCGTCGAGCGCGCGCACGCCGCCGAAGCGGACGGACAGCGCGGACGCGACGAGGAGATCCTGGCTCATCGGCCGCCCGTCCCGGGGAAGTAGTCGCGGGCGCGCCGGGGGATGAGCCCGCCGGGGCGCAGCAGCAGGATCGCGATGACCAGCGCCGCGAACAGGAGGAAGCGGTACTCCTGGATGACCTGCAGTTTTTCCGGCAGCACGACGACGATCAGCGCGGCGGGCAGCAGGCCGAGCGGATTGCCCAGACCGCCGAGGATCACGATGGACACGAGAATCAGCGAATCCCCGAAGGTGAAGCTCGCGGGCGCGATGAACGCCGTCACCATCGCGTAGACCGCACCGGCCATCCCGGCGAGGAAGTTGCCGATGGAGAAAGCCGCAATCTTCCATGCAGCGCCGTTGAGACCGAAGGCGGAGGCCGCTGTCTCGTCGAGCCGCACGGCGTCGAGCGACAGACCCAGCCACGAACGCTCCAGCCGCCGCACGAAGTGGTACGCCAGAAACAGCAGGACCAGGCACAGGCCGGCGTAGCGCAGATAGAAGGACCACTCGGTCTCGTCGTCGATCTCGATGGCATCGTTGAACACCAGACCGAACCATTCCATCCCCGGCACCTTGAGGCCCTGGGGACCGCCGAGGGTGTCGTTCACTTCGAGGAAGGTGCGGAACAGGATCCCGAACGCGATGGTGATGAGCGCGGCGTAGTGGCCGCGCGTGCGCAGCAGCGGCAGCAGGAGCACCGACCCGATGACCGCGCTGACGAGACCGCCGGCGAGGATCACGAGCACATGGGGCAGGCCCGTGTGCAGAAGCAGCACCGCGGCGGTGTAGGCGCCGACCCCCATGAATGCCGCCGCGGCGAAGTTGACCACGCCGGTGTAGCCGAACTGCACCGTGAGCCCGAGGCCCGCGACCATGTAGAGCATCACGGTGCAGAGCATCAGCAGTTCGAAGTTGTGTTCGCGCAGCCCGAAGATCACGAGCGCGGCGGTGAGCCAGGCAACCGGCGTGACCCAGCGATGGTGGGCGGTCGCGCTGCGATGGATCACCTCGCCCCAGCCGAGCTTGCCGCCGATCAGCAGCGCGAGAGCACCGACGATGGAGAGCGTGGCGACTTCCCATTGCTGCTCGGCCAGAAGCAGCCCGAGCACGGCCGCGGCGCCGGCGACGAGGGCACCGAGTGCAGGCAGCGGAGACGCGCGACGGTCAGACACGATCGGCGGACCGTTCGGCGAGAAGACCCGCGGGCTTCCACGCCATCAGCAGGATGACCGCGGCGAACGCGAACACGTCCTTGTACGCACTGGCGATCGGGAGCAGAACCGCGCCGATGGTCTGCAGCGCCGCGAAGATGAAGCCGCCCAGGATTGCGCCATACACGTTGCCGAGACCGCCGATGACCGCCGCGGAGAACCCGATGGCGCCGAGCAGCAGGCCCATGTTGAAGCTCACCTCGCTGTAGTAGAGGCCGTTCACTACGCCAGCCAGTGCCGCGAGGGCAGAGCCGATCGCGAACGTGGCGAGCACGGTGCCGTGGAACGGGATGCCCATGGCGGAGGCCGTTTCGGGGTCCTGCGCAACGGCACGGATGGCGAGCCCGAGGCGTGTCCGCGTAATGACGAGATGTACGAGGACGATCGCTACGACGCCGGTGACGAGCAGGATGGTGCTGTCGTAGCGCAGCGTGAACTCCCCGATCTCCCATGCGCCGGTCGGCAGCAGCCGCGGAAAGGGCTTGGGGTTGGAACCCTGCGGGTAGAACAGCCGCACGGCTTCCCGGATGACCGTGCCGGCCATCAGCGTGATGAGGAGCACGTTGAGCGTGGGCGCCTTGCGCAGCGGCAGGACCAGGAACTTGGCCATCAGCGCGCCGAACACCGCCATGCCGCCGATGGCGGCAATGAACATGGCGGCGAGCACGATGGCCGGCGGCAGAGCGCTGCCGGACCCGACCAGACCGGCGGAAGTCGCGAGTGCAGTGAACGCACCGAGCATCACTACATCGCCATGGGAGAACTTGATGACGTCCAGCACGCCGAAGAACAGCGTGAAGCCGACCGCCACCAGGGCGTAGATGACGCCCAGCATCGCCCCGTTGACGAGGTGCTGCGCAATCAGCGCGAAGTCCAAGCGAAAAGCCCCCGAGGGTTACTTGCGGACGAGGGAGCGTTTACCGGAGGCGTACTCGCTGTCTTCCCACACGATCCACTTGCCGTTCTGCACGACGAACTTGGTGATGAGCGGGACGGCGTTCTGACGGTGGTCGTCGAAGGTGATCTTGCCCACGACGGAGTCGTAGTCCGCGGTCTTGTTGAGTTCCGCACGGACCTTCTTGCGGTTGGGGCCGACCTTCTCGATGGCGTCCAGCACGAGGTTCGTCGCGGCGAACGCAAACGGCCCGTAGGCCTCCGGATCGTCGCTGTAGCCGCCCTTGGCGTACTGGTCCATGAAGATGCGGCCACCCGGCAGCTTCTCGACGGGCGCGCCTTCGCGGAACGCGACCACGCCTTCGGCCAGAGGACCGAGACCCTCCACGAAGGCATCCGAGATGATGCCGGACGTACCCTGGAACACGGCCTTCACGCCCAGCTTGTCCATCTGGCTGCGGATGCGCACGCCCAGCGGGGTGATGCCGCCGAAGTACAGGACCTCGGGCTTGAGTTCCTTGATGCGGGTGAGTTCGGCAGAGAAGTCCTGCTGGTCTGCCGTGACGCCGAAGGTGCCGAGAATCTGCCCGCCGTTCTTTTGCAGGTACTCCGAGAAGTACTTGTTGTGGCCTTTGCCGTAGTCGGTGGTGTCGTGAATGATCGCCCAGCGCTTGAACTTGAGGCCGGCCATGAAGCGCGCGGCCGTCTCGTTCTGGTTGATCATCGTGCCGTTGACGCGGTGGACTTCCTTGTAGTCGTTGGCGTAGGTGATGTCCGGCAGGACCGCCCCCCAGACGATGACCGGCAGTCCGAAACGATGGTAGACATCCACGGTGCCCATCGCGACGGTGGAGCAGTAGTGGGTCACGCCGGCGATCACGTTGTTGTCGGAGGCGGCCTTGGTCGCGACCTGCACGCCCACGTTGGGCTTGCACTCGTCGTCGAGGACCATGAGCTCGTAGGTGTACTTCGCTTTCGGATCGGCGTTGCGCATTTTCACCGCGAGGTCCGCGGAGTTGCGGCCGCCCAGGCCGTTGGCAGCGACCCCGCCCGTGAGCGGCCCGATGAACACGATCTTGACGGTGTCCTTCGCGCTCGCACCGAGTGTGCAAAGCAGTGCGAACGTCGCGGCGATCGCGACCGGAAAACGAACTCCCATCACCCACCCTCCTGGAGACGCCTGCGGCATACGGTGCCGAATACCGTGTCCGCAGCGATTGGTTTCGGCACGGCGAGGGTATTGATCCGCACCGCCCATGTCAAACGACCCTGGCCCGGGGCGATAATCGCGGATCGTGAACCGCAGGAGTGCGATCGCCATGTCCTTCAACCAGCCCCTCGGCGGCAACGAGATGCCGCGATTCGCGGGCCCCGCGACCTTCATGCGGCTGCCCTCGGCAGAGTCTGCGGAAGGGATCGACGTCGGATTCGTCGGCATCCCTGTGGATGCCGGTGCCTCGAACCGGCCGGGGGCGCGGTACGGCCCGCGCGGCATCCGCACCGAGTCCGTGATGATCCGGCCCTATCACATGGCTTCGCGGGCGGCGCCGTTCGACAGCCTGCAGTGCGCGGACCTCGGCGACGTGCCGGTCAACACCTACCATCTCCCGAAGACGATCGCGATCATCGAGAGCTTCTTCTCGCGCATCCTCGCGGCGGGCTGCAAGACGCTGGCGATGGGCGGCGACCACGTGGTGACGCTGCCGGTGCTGCGCGCCTATGCGAAGCACTACGGCCCGGGTCGACTGGGGGTCGTGCACGTGGACGCACACGCCGACGTCAACGACGACATGTTCGGCGAGAAGGAGACGCACGGCACCTGGATGCGCCGGGCGATCGAAGAGAAGCTCGTGGACCCGAAGCGGGTGGTGCAGATCGGGCTGCGCGCAACCGGCTATGCCGCCGACGACTTCGACTGGAGCCGGCGGCAGGGCGCCCGCGTGGTGCCGGCTGAGGAATGCTGGAACCGCTCGCTCACGCCACTGATGGAAGAGGTGCGGGCGCAACTCGGCGCCGGCCCCGTCTACATCAGCTTCGACATCGACGGTCTGGACCCGGCCTACGCGCCGGGGACGGGAACACCGGAGTTCGCCGGTCTCACGGGCATCCAGGGCTACGAGATCGTCCGCGGGTGTCACGGCCTCGATATCGTGGGCGGTGACCTGGTCGAGGTGGCCCCGGTCTACGACGCGTCCGGCAATACCGCGATGCTGGGTGCGAACCTTTTGTACGAAATGCTCTGCGTCTTTCCGGGGGTGCAGCGCCGGACGGCATGAGTGGCATCGCGTGGTACCGGCGCGACGGGCAAACCGGATTACCTGCGGTTGAGCGCATACCGGTGACGCGTTAGGCTCGATGGGTTCGACGACTTTCCCCACCATGAACTTCGACTACATCATCGTTGGCGCCGGCTCGGCCGGATGCGTGCTCGCCAACCGGCTGTCGGCCGGCGGACGGTACACCGTGCTGCTGCTGGAGGCCGGGCCGCGCGACACCAACCGGTGGATCCACATTCCGCTCGGTTACGGGAAGCTCTTCGCCACCCCTTCCGTGAACTGGATGTACCAGTCCGAGCCCGAGCCGAATCTCAACGGACGACGCGTGTTCACCCCGCGCGGCAAGGTGCTAGGCGGGTCGAGTTCCATCAACGGTCTGGTGCACGTGCGGGGACAGCCGGAGGACTTCGACGAGTGGGCTCGTCTGGGCAACCGCGGCTGGAGCTTCGCCGATCTGCTGCCCTATTTCCGCAAGTCCGAGGACTACCAGCACGGCGCCGACGAGTTTCACGGGGCAGGGGGTCCGCTCGCGGTGAGCGATCTCCCCGACCGGCATCCGCTGTGCGATGCGTTCATCGAAGCGGGCAGGTCGACAGGCGTACCTCGTAACGACGACTTCAATGGGCGCACGCAGGAAGGCTTCGGCTACTTCCATTCGAGCGCCAGGAACGGGCGCCGCGTCAGTTGTGCGGTGGCGTATCTGCGCCCCGCCGAGAATCGTTCGAATCTGCGGGTGATCACCGAGGCGCGTGCGACTCGTGTGCTGTTCGATGGCGTGCGGGCGACCGGCGTGGCGTTTCTGCACAACGGCGGTACCGCAACGGCGTCGGCGAGTCGTGAAGTGATCTTGTGTGGCGGGTCCTTCAACTCACCGCAGCTCCTGCAGCTGTCCGGGATCGGGCCGCGGGACCTGTTGGCCACCCACGGGATTCCTGTCGTCCTGGACGCGCCGGGCGTCGGTGAGGGAATGCAGGATCACTTCTATGTGCGCACCGTCTGGAAGTGTTCGCAGCGGGTCACCTTCAATGACGACATGGCGACGCTGTGGGGCAAGGCGTGGGTCGGTCTTCGCTACTTGCTTGCGAAGCGGGGACCGCTCACGGTCAGTGCCGGCTATGCGGGCGCGTTTCTGAAGTCCCGACCGGATGTGGTGCGACCCGATGTGCAGCTGTACCTCATCAACTTCAGCACGGACAAGATGGGGACGACGCTCCATCCCTTCTCGGGGTTTACGGTGTCGATGTCACCGCTCCGGCCGGAGTCCCGCGGGTTCGTGCGCATCCGGTCTGCCGATCCCCTGGAGCCTCCGGCCATCCAGTACCGGTATCTCGATACGGACGAGGATCGGCGCGTGGTGGTGGATTCGTTGAAGACGATCCGGAACCTGATGGGTACGGCACCGATGCGGCCGTTCGTGGCGTCAGAACACGCGCCCGGGAGTCGAGTGAAGTCGGACGAAGACTGGCTTGGCTACGCGCGTGAAGTCGGCGGCACCGTCTACCACCCCACGTCCACTTGCCGGATGGGTCAGGACCCGATGGCCGTGGTCGACGAACGGCTCCGCGTGCGGGGCCTGACGGGTGTGCGTGTGGTGGACGCTTCGATCATGCCGAACGTGGTGTCCGGCAACACCAACGCGGCGACCGTGATGGTCGCCGAGAAAGGTGCGGATCTGATTCTGGAAGACGCCGTCGCCGCGTAGGCGACGGCGCGATACGGCAGGGGAAGGTCAGCGACGACGCAGTTTGCGGACGGCAGCGAGTTCCGCGGCGAGGACGGCAAGCTCTGCTTCGACCGTGGCGACCTCAGCCTTGTCCTTCGCATTGCGCAGCGCTTCCTCGGCGAGCTTCTGGGCTTCGAGCGCCTTGGCCTCGTCGAGATCACGGCCGCGGATGGCGGTGTCCGCCAGTACGGTTACCGTGCCGGGCTGCACCTCGAGGATACCGCCCGCGACGAAAACGAACTCGTTCTCGCCGTTGTCGGCACGCTCGATGCGGACCGTGCCAGGCTTGATGCGGGTGATGAGCGGTGTATGGCGCGGCAGAATGCCGAGCTCGCCGCTTTCACCCGGCAGCTCCACGAACCGGGCTTCGCCGGAGAAGATGTTCTCCTCGGCGCTGACCACGTCCACCTGAAGGGTTGCCATGGATTGATTTCCTTTCGGTCGATGACGGGGACGCGGGCCTTACTGGAGCTTCTTGGCCTTCTCGAACGCTTCGTCGATGGTGCCGACCATGTAGAAAGCCTGTTCCGGCAGATGATCGCACTCGCCGTTCACGATCATCTTGAAGCCGCGGATGGTTTCCTTGAGCGGCACGTACTTGCCCGGGCTGCCCGTGAACACTTCGGCCACGTGGAACGGCTGCGACAGGAAGCGCTGGATCTTCCGCGCGCGGGCCACGGCCAGCTTGTCCTCGGGGGACAGTTCGTCCATGCCGAGAATCGCGATGATGTCGCGCAGTTCCTTGTAGCGCTGGAGCGTGCCTTGCACCGCGCGGGTCGTGGTGTAGTGCTCTTCGCCCACGACGTTCGGGTCCACCTGACGGCTGGTGGAGTCCAGCGGGTCCACGGCGGGGTAGATACCGAGAGCGGCGATGTCTCGCGACAGCACGACGGTGGCATCCAGGTGCGCGAACGTGGTGGCAGGCGACGGGTCGGTCAGGTCGTCCGCAG
>CAZEDA010000140.1:0-8301 GCA_964510915.1 uncultured Rhodocyclaceae bacterium
CGGGCTCACGAAGCTCGGTATCGAACAGGCGCCGGCCATCGTGTCTCGCGGGCTGATGGTGGATGTCGCGGGCCTCGATGGCGGCAGGTTTCTCGAGGCCGGGCGGGCGATCGGCCCGGTGGACCTCGAGAAGGCGCTGGCCGACCGGAAACTCGAGATCCGCAAGGGAGACGTCGTTCTCGTCAACACCGGCTGGGGGCGCTTCTACATGGCCGACAACGTGAGGTACCTGTCCGGAGAACCGGGGATCAATCTCGCCGCCGCCCGCTGGCTCACGGATCAGGGCGTCACCGCCATCGGCACCGACAGCATGGCGGTCGAAGTCCTGCCCGGCGAGGACGACCCGAAGATCAAGATGCCTGTGCATCAGCACTGTCTGGTCGAGGCGGGCGTCTACCTGATCGAGAATCTGCTGCTCACGCCGCTCGTGGATGCCGGGGTGGCCGAGTTCTGCTTCATCCTGCTGCCGGTGAAGTTCAAGGGCGCCACGGGGTCACCGGCGCGTCCCATCGCGATGGTGTGACCGCGCAGGTCAGGCACGGAGGACAAGGAGAGGGGCATGCCATTCTCTTCGCACGAAGATTACTTCGCCGGCATTGCGCCGGAGTCGCGATCGCTGCTGCTGATGATCCAGGCGAAGGTGGAGGAACTGGTCCCCGGCGCGACGCGCTGCATCAGCTACAACCTCCCCGCCTTCCGGCGAGGACGGGTCTTCTTCTACTTTGCTGCCTTCAAGAAGCACATCGGCATCTATCCGCCGGTGACGCGCGATGCCGCTCTCATCCAGGAACTGACGCGGTATCGGGGCGAGAAGGGCAATCTGTCCTTTCCGCTCAACGAACCGCTGCCGATCGATCTCATCGGGCGGGTGGCCGTGGCGCTGAGTCAGGAGTACGGAAGCCCCTGACTGGCGGCCCGGGCGAACCCGCTGAGGGTCTGGGCCTCCCTCTCGAAGGCGCCATCGTCGACCGCCTGTCGCAGGGTGGCGCCTGCCGGCCAGGCCGAAACGCCAGTCCGCCGTGCATGCTTGAGTGTTGCCGTCGTTGCGCAGAGAATTGTGCCCGCTTCAGGCGTTGCTGCATCGCCGCACGGGAGTCTCCGGGCGCCGCTCGCGCCAGGCCTGCCAACAACACAACTCAATGGGAAAGAGATGCCGAAGACAGCGATGGTGACGGGTGCAGGCAAGGGAATCGGTCGTGCGATCGCGCTGCGGCTCGCGGCAGACGGATACGACCTGTTCCTGCTCGGGCGCGATGCCGCCGCCCTGGCTGCGGTCGCGGCCGAATGCACCGCCTTGTCGGTGCAAGCCGGATTCTTCGCCGGAGACCTCCGCGATTCCAGCAGCATCGACGCCGCGTTGGTGGCCGCGCGCGAGCGTCTCGGGCCCATCGACGTGCTGGTCAACAATGCCGGCACGGCCAGGGGCGGCGCCGTACAGGACGCGGACCTCGAAGTCTGGCGTGAGGTGCTCGATCTCAACTTCGTGGCGGTCACGGCGCTCACGCGCGGCGTGCTGCCGGAGATGATCGAGCGACGCCAGGGTGCGATCGTCAACATCTCCTCCATCAGCGGCCGCCATACGAATGCGGGGAGCGCGATCTACGCGGCCAGCAAGCACGCGCTCAACGGCTTCACCGGCTGTCTGTTCGAAGACGTCCGGGAGTACGGCATCAAGGTGTCGAGCATCATGCCGGGCTTCGTGGATACGGCACTCACGGCCGGCATGGGCAAGCGTAGCGATCGGATGATCCGATCGGAGGATGTTGCCGAGGCGGTGGCTTTCGTCCTGGCGTCGTCGCCGAACTGCTGCCCGACGGAGATCGTTCTGCGGCCGCAACTGGCGCCGTGATCGCCGGTCCGAAGCGCTCTCGGGAGCTGCGCTCGACACGTATCCCTCAGTCAGACAGTCTGCGGAGACACGCACCGTCCGGCTCACCATCGTGCCCGGCGTTCCGGATCCGAGGCAACGGAATGAGCAGCCCTTGTTCGCAGGGCCCGTCGTCTAGAATGGCGACCGCGAAGCATCTGGCGCTGCGCGGACGCTGAAGGGCAAGTCACTCGTGACGCCCCAAAGGGTCCCGAGCGTGCGGCGCGGTGGCGCTTTCCGGAACTCATCCGCAAGGCACTGTCGTAGATGCGGTGCGGGTACTCCGCATTGTCTGCTCAAGACTTCCCTGACTGCTTACCGAGGAGATCGTGATGAACTACAAGCTGCTTGGCCGTACCGGGATTCGAGTGTCCCAGCTTTGCTACGGCACCATGTCCTTCGGCGGGGACGCCGATGCGGCGATGTCCGCGCAGATGTACGCTGCCTGCCGCGATGCCGGCATCAACTTCTTCGACACGGCCGACCAGTACAGCGGCGGACGTTCCGAGGAGATTCTCGGCGAACTGATGCGCGGGCACCGCGATGAGCTGGTCGTCGCCACCAAGTGCTTCAACCCGACCGGGACTGACAGGAATGCGCGCGGCGGCTCCCGTCGCCACATCAGCCGGGCCGTGGAGGCGAGTCTTCGTCGTCTTGGCACGGACCGCGTGGAAGTCCTGTTCCTGCATCAGATGGATCTCGACACGCCGCTGGAGGAGACACTCCGCGCCATGGAGGATCTGGTGCGGGCCGGCAAGGTGCTGTACCCCGCGCTCAGCAATCACTCCGCCTGGATGACACAGCGTGCGCTGGATATTCAGGAGCGCCAGGGCTGGTCGCGTCTGCAGGTGATCGAGCCGATGTACAACCTGGTCAAGCGCCAGGCGGAAGTGGAAATCCTGCCCATGGCGCAGGCCAATGGCGTGGCCGTGATTCCCTACAGCCCTGCGGCGGGCGGTCTGCTTTCCGGGAAGTACGCGGACAGCAGCGCCCAGGGCCGTATCGCGACGAACAAGATGTACGCGCAGCGCTATGGCGAATCGTGGATGCACGAGGTCGCGGTGAAGTTCGCCACCTTCTGCAAGGAGCGCAGCTACCATCCGGTGAGCCTCGCGGTTGCGTGGGTCGGCTCGCACCCAGCCGTCACGGCGCCGATCATCGGTGCGCGCAACGTCGAGCAGCTTCAGGCGTCGCTCGATTCCGTGAAGATCGACATGACGGCGGAACTGCGCGAGGAGATCGGCGCACTGTCGCGGACGCCGCCGCCTGCCACCGACCGGTCCGAGGAAGCGAAGGCGCCGGGCAAGTAAGGTAGAACCATCCACGGTTCAACGGGCAGGACTCCCGTTGGATCGTGGTGACAGCATGTATTCCCTTCTTCCCGGAGTCGGGGCGTTTGCCCCTCGTCCGGGCTACGCCGCCGTCGCCGGCATGTGCAGCTCGCGTAGCCCGAGCTCCGCCCGGGACCCACTGGTCCGTTCATCGACATTGCGACCGCATCCGCGGACATGTGCCGGGCTACGGCTGCCATTCACAAAGTTTTTCTGGACATTTTTCCGGTGAGGGCAATAAGTCACTCTCAAGCCCTTCAGGAATCCTGCCGATAATCTTTCCAGGGATAACTCGCTCAAGTTTTCCGGAAACCTGCCGCAAACGCGATTCGAAGGCGCAATTCGATGTTGCCTTGCGAAGACGGAGCCTCGCGAGAGGTCTTTCGCCGTCGTGAGGCAACGGTTCCGGACGAAACCGACCCAGTGTCGGCGAGAGTGAAACTTCATGTCGTCAGTCGTTCTGCAGGGGGTGTCCGCGAGTGCCGTTTGGTGCTTCGCGATGCGCCGTCCGCACGATCTGACCGGTTCTCCGGCCCCAGTCGCCGCGCCTCACGCCAGTTCGATTCCCGCCAACGCCGATGACGTCTCCGTCGTGCCCGATCACGCACGGACCCGTCTGCCATTCCGGTGTTCGCGAATTCGACCGCAGTACACAAGGAGCGGTCACGAACCGCTCCCTCTCCTTTCATGGCTCATCGCGCGACCGGCGCGGTGCGGCCTGAAGACATCAAGTTCCGTTGACGCATCAGGCAACCAGGGTGAAGGGCATGGCGAAGACCATATTGGTGGTGGATGACTCCGCATCGTTGCGGCAGGTGGTTGGCATCGCGCTGAAAGGCGCTGGCTATCAGGTGGTGGAGGGGTGTGACGGCAAGGACGCACTCACGAAGCTCGATGGCCGATCGGTGAATCTCATCATCAGCGATGTGAACATGCCCAACATGGACGGCATCAGCTTCGTGAAGGAGGTCAAGAAGATGCCGAACTACCGGTTCACGCCGATCATCATGCTCACGACGGAGTCCCTGGAAGCCAAGATGAAGGAGGCGCAGGCGGCGGGGGCGAAGGCGTGGGTCACCAAGCCGTTCAAGCCCGACCAGATGCTCGCGGCCGTAGCCAAGCTGTGTCTGCCATGAGCCTGGGGACGAACCACATGCAAATCGACCAGAGAATGACCATCTACACGGCGGCGGAACTGAAGCCCAGGCTGCTAGCCGAGATTGCCGAGTCGGATTCCCCTTCCGCGGATCTGTCTGCCGTGCCGGAGATCGATACCGCCGGCCTCCAGCTCCTGCTGCTTGCGAGGCGCGAGGCCGCTGCGGTCGGACGCGAGTTCCGCATCCTCGAGCCCAGTGAATGCGTGCGCGAGGTGCTGTCTCTCGCGGCAGTCTCCTACATCGAGTCGATGCCCACGCCTCGCGGAGGGTCCGCGACATGAACCTCGATCAGGCGTTCGAGACGTACGTCCACGAGAGTCGGGATCTGCTTCAGCAGATGGAGGAACTGCTGCTCGAGTTCTCGCAGGGCAGATCGGATCCCGAGTCCGTCAACGCGCTGTTCCGTGCGGCGCACACCATCAAGGGTTCCGCAGGCCTCTTCGGACTCGATGGCATCGTCGACTTCACCCACGTCGTGGAGAGCGTGCTCGACCTCGTGCGCGACAGTGCAGTCCCGATGACCCCCGATCTCGCAGCGCTACTGCTGGAGTGCCGGGATCACATGGCCGGGCTGGTGGAGGCCGTCGCAGCCGGGACGGAACTCGACGAAGAGGCGCTGCGTGCCGGAGCGGAGTTGCAGCGCCAGTTGGGCACGTACCTCTGTGACGAGACTTCCGCCGCCCAGTCCGCGGAGGATGTCGGTAAGGCGGACTCCAGCGGGATCGCCGGGGAAGAAGGCTACTGGCACATCTCGGTGCGCTTCGGGCGTGATGTCTTTCGCAACGGCATGGACCCGCTGTCGTTCATCCGATTCCTGTCGACCGTCGGTCGTGTCGTGGCGGTGACGACGCTGGCCCACGAGATCCCGGCAGCGGACGAGATGGATCCCGAGTCCTGCTACCTCGGCTTCGAGATCGGTCTGGTGAGCGCGGCGGACCAGAGCACGATCGAAGGCGTGTTCGACTTCGTCCGTGACGATTGCTCCCTCCAGATTCTGCCTCCGAGCAGCCGGGCGGCGGACTACGTGGCGCTGATCGAAGCGCTGCCGGCGGATGAGGTGCGGGTGGGTGATCTGCTCGTGCGCTGCGGTGCCATCACCGAGGCGCAGCTGGAGGCGGCTCTGCGAATTCAGGGTGCCGAGGCGGCCGGACAAGGGGATCCGGGCGCGCAGGCACGGCGCATTGGCGAGATCCTCGTGGCCCAGAACGCCGTGGCCCTGCCCGTGGTGGAGGCCGCCCTCGACAAGCAGAAGCAGTTGCGGGACGGCAAGGCGCAGGAGTCCCGATTCATCCGCGTGGACGCGGACAAGCTCGACCGCCTCATCAACCAGATCGGAGAACTCGTGATCGCCGGCGCCGGCATCAATCTCGTCGCGAAGCGGCGCGGGGCTGCCGACCTACTCGAGGCGGCTTCCATCCTCGGGACGCTGGTCGAGGATGTACGGGATAGCGCTCTGCAACTCAGGATGGTGCCGATCGGCGCCACCTTCAACCGCTTCCAGCGGGTCGTCCACGACGTGGCACGCGACCTGAACAAGGACATCGCTCTCGTGATCAACGGCGGCGATACCGAACTCGACAAGACGATGGTCGAGCGCATCGCCGATCCGCTCATGCATCTCGTGCGCAATGCCATGGATCACGGTATCGAGCCGACCGAGGTTCGGGTGCAGAACGGCAAACCCGCTCGCGGCACCGTGCGGCTGAACGCGTACCACGACTCCGGCGGCATCGTCATCGAGGTGGGGGACGACGGCGGCGGTCTCAAGACCGATCGGATCGTGGCCAAGGCCGTGTCGCGCGGGCTGATCGCCGAAGGCGCTTCGCTGACGCAGCGGGAGATTCACGAACTCATCTTCGAACCTGGCTTCTCCACCGCCTCGCAGATCAACAACCTTTCGGGGCGCGGCGTCGGCATGGACGTGGTCAAGAGCAGCGTCACGGACCTGCGCGGCACTGTGGAGGTCGAGAGCCGCGAAGGAGAAGGCACGACGATCCGGATCCGGTTGCCGCTCACGCTGGCCATCATCGACGGCTTCCTGGTGGGCGTGAACGACTCGGTGTTCGTCGTCCCGCTCGACATGGTCGAGGAGTGCATCGAGTTCACCGACGCAGCCCGCAAGGAGGCGAACGGCCGTGAATTCGTCAACCTCCGCGGGCAGGTGCTGCCGTTCATCCAGATCCGCGATCTGTTCGAGATCGGCGGCCAGCCGGGGCGCAGGGAGAACATCCTCGTGGTCCGCTACGCCGGGCAGCGAGCCGGGCTCGTCGTCGACGAACTCCTGGGTGAAGCGCAGACGGTCATCAAGCCGCTCGGCAAGCTGTTCCAGAAGGTGAGGGGGATCGGGGGTTCCACGATTCTCGGAGACGGTCGTGTCGCACTGATCATGGACATTCCGGGTCTGTTGCGACACGTGCACAGCAAGGCAGCGAATCGAGAGGGTGCGTCGGCGACGGCGCTCCAGTAGCAACCCGGGTGTTCACGAGACAGCCGCGGATCTGATCATTGAAAGCAGAAAGGAGCAGTCCATGAAGACGAAGTCGCAGGAAAGCACGAAGCGCCCCGCCACGAAGTCCGGCAGCGTCAAGAAGACGGCGAGCAAGACCACCAAGGCGGTGCCCGCGAAGGCGGCCAAGGCGGCGCCGGCAAAGGCGGCCAAGTCGACGGCCAAGAGTGCCGGTACGACGGTGAGCCGCGCGGCTTCCGCGACCCTCATGGACATGAAAGGAAAGCTTGCGGCAATCGACAAGGCGCAGGCCGTCATCGAGTTCTCGCTGGACGGCCGGATTCTGACGGCGAACGACAACTTCCTCACCACGCTCGGCTACACGCTCGATGAGATCCAGGGGCAGCACCACAGTCTGTTCGTCGAGCCGTCGTACCGCGATACCCTCGAGTACCGGATGTTCTGGGAGAAGCTCGGGCGCGGCGACTACGACGCCGGGCAGTACAAGCGGATCGGGAAGGGCGGCAGGGAGGTCTGGATCCAGGCATCGTACAACCCGATCTTCGACCAGAAGGGCAAGCCGTTCAAGGTCGTCAAGTACGCGACCGACATCACGGCGCAGAAGCTCCAGCAGGCGGATTTTGCAGGCCAGCTTGCCGCAATCAGCAAGGCGCAGGCCGTCATCGAGTTCAGCACGGACGGAAAGATCCTGCACGCGAACGACAACTTCCTGAGGACGCTCGGCTACACGCTGGAGGAGGTCCGGGGACAGCACCACAGCATGTTCGCCGAGCCCGAGTACCGGTCGAGTGCCGAGTACCGCCAGTTCTGGGAGAAGCTCGGGCGCGGTGAGTACGACACCGGTCAGTACAAGCGGTTTGGCCGCGGTGGCAAGGAAGTGTGGATCCAGGCGTCCTACAACCCGATCTTCGACATGAACGGCAAGCCGTTCAAGGTCGTCAAGTACGCGACGGACATCACGGAGCGAGTCCGTGAGGCCGAGGCGCTCGCGGCCGTTGTGGCTCAGACCAAGGATGTCGCCCGAGCGGCCGGTGTCGGCGATTTCACGCAGCGCATCGACGTGAGCGACAAGCAGGGCGCCCAGCGCGAGCTGGGGGAAAGCATCAACGAGCTGCTGGACACATGCCTCAACGGCATGAACGACGTGGTGCGCGTGGTATCCGCGCTCGCCCAGGGCGAGCTGACGGAGCGCATCACCAACGACTACTCCGGCACGTTCGGTCAGATGAAGGATGCCTGCAACGCCACGATCGACGCCCTGCGCAGCACCATCAGCGACGTGCGGTCGGTGGTCCAGACCATCGCGGCGGCGTCCGAGCAGGTGAGTGCGACTTCGCAATCCCTGTCCCAGGCGGCGAGCGAGCAGGCGGCCAGCGTCGAAGAGACGAGCGCGTCGCTCGAGCAGATGACGGCGTCGATCTCGCAGAACACCGAGAGCGCGAAGGTGACGGACGGTATCGCGTCCAAGGCGGCCACCGA
>CAZEDA010000141.1:0-3848 GCA_964510915.1 uncultured Rhodocyclaceae bacterium
GGGCCGCTGATGGACGGCATGAACGTCGTCGGCGACCTGTTCGGTGCCGGCAAGATGTTCCTGCCGCAGGTCGTGAAGTCCGCGCGCGTCATGAAGGAAGCGGTCGCGCACCTGATTCCCTACATCGAGGCGGAGAAGGCCAGGACCGGCAACGCCGGCAAGGCCAAGGGCAAGATCGTTCTCGCGACCGTGAAGGGGGATGTGCACGACATCGGCAAGAACATCGTCGCCGTCGTGCTCCAGTGCAACAACTTCGACGTCGTGAACCTCGGCGTCATGGTGCCCGCACAGAAGATCCTCGACACAGCGCGCGCCGAAAAGGCGGACATCATCGGCCTGTCGGGTCTCATCACGCCTTCGCTCGAGGAAATGGCGAATGTCGCGAAGGAAATGGAACGCCAGGGCTTCGACGTGCCGCTGCTGATCGGCGGGGCCACGACCTCGCGCGTGCACACGGCCGTGAAGATCGAGCCCAACTATCACGGGCCCACGATCTGGGTGCCGGACGCGTCTCGCAGTGTCGGCGTCTGCACCAGCCTGCTCTCGGACGAGCAGAAGCCCGCCTTCGTCGCGAAGGTGAAGGCCGAGGCCGAGAAGACGCGCGAACAGCACAAGGGCAAGAAGGGGCAGGGGCCGCATCACTCGATAGCGCAGGCGCGGGCGCACGGCGTGGCGACCGACTGGACGGCCTACCGTCCGCCCGTGCCGAAGAAGCCGGGCGTCCACGTGATCGGCGACTACCCGCTGGGCGAGATTGCGGAGTGGATCGACTGGACACCGTTCTTCCAGACCTGGGAACTCGCCGGTCGCTATCCGCAGATCCTCGACGACGCCATCGTGGGCGAGACCGCCCGCGGCCTGTTCCGCGACGCGCAGGACATGCTCCGCCGCATCATCGACGAGAAGTGGCTGCGTGCTGCCGCCGTGATCGGCCTCTTCCCGGCCGATCGCGTCGACGGTGACGATGTCGTCGTGTATGCCGACGACACCCGAAGCCGGCCGCTGACCCGGTTCCACTTCCTGCGTCAGCAGATGGTGAAGCCCGACGACCGCAGCAACATGGGTCTCGCGGATTTCGTCGCGCCGAGAGAGTCCGGTGTGCCCGACTGGATCGGGGCGTTTGCAGTCACGGCCGGACTCGGGATCGACGAGCGGGTGGCAGCGTACGAGGCGCGCCATGACGACTACAACGCCATCCTGCTCAAGGCCCTGGCGGACCGACTGGCGGAAGCGCTGGCCGAACTGATGCATCGCCGCGTTCGGACCGAGTTCTGGGGCTATGCGCCCGATGAGCCGCTTTCGGTCGAGCAGGTGATCGCCGAGGAGTACCGCGGGATCCGGCCGGCGCCGGGCTACCCGGCGTGCCCGGACCACACGGCGAAGGCTACGATTTTCGATCTGCTGGCCGTTACCGCCAATACCGGGATGGAACTGACCGAATCCTTCGCGATGCTGCCGGCGGCGGCGGTGAGCGGCTTCTACTTCTCTCACCCCGAAGCGCGGTACTTCGCCACGGGTCGAATCGACCGGGACCAGGTCCAGGACTACGCACGGCGGCGGGGAATCGAACTCGCCGAAGCCGAGCGCTGGCTCGCGCCGGTGCTGTCCTACGATCCGGCCTGAGGCGTCGTCCGCGTCCCCTGGGCGCGGAACCGAATCGGCAGTATCGTGTCTCCCGGAGGCGCGGCAGGGTCGTCGGCATGGTGGCCGGCGTCAGCCGCCTTGGCGTCCCGACGTCCGAACTCCGGGAGAGAACCATGAACATCTCCGCCGCCGTACTTCCCTCCGACTGGTATCTGCTCGCCCATCTCTGTCTGCTGGGGGTGATGGTCTGGGTGGTCCGCACGGCACCGTGGCGGCTGCTCGGGGCCAACCTCCACTCCCACCTGTTCCTCGGGACCTGTGTCTCGCTGCTGGTGCTGTGGAGCATCCGGCCGCCGGCACTCGGCGGCGTCGAGCTGCACCTGCTTGGCGCGACGGCCTTCACCCTGATGTTCGGGCCGCAGCTTGCCATGGCCGGCATGGCGATTGTGCTTGGCGCTCTGGTCGCCATGGGGCACATGGACCCAGGCGCCTACTCCATCAATGCCTTGCTGCTGGGCGTGCTGCCCTCGAGCCTGAGCTGGGGGATCTTCCGTCTCGCAGAGCGGCTGCTCCCCGGCAACATCTTCATCTACATCTTCGTCTCGGCGTTCTTCGGGGCGGCCATCGCCATGGGGCTGAGCGGCTCGAGCATGCTCGGTCTGGTGGCCACCTTCGCCGATCCGGCCCAGTCGGATTTCGCCCTCCAGGTGATGCCGTACTGCCTCTTTCTCGCGCTGGCCGAGGCCACGCTCACGGGCATGGTGATCACGATGATGATCGTCTACCGGCCTGAATGGGTGGGAACCTTCGACGACGCGCGTCATCTACGACGAGGTTGATCGCGTCGGGCATCCCGGTCCCGGCGGCCTTCGGGGAGTGATTTCCGTGCGAATTCTGATGGCGGTCCTGGGCTGGATGGCGGCGGCGCAGACGGCGATGGCGGCGGACCAGGTCCACCGCTATGTGGTGAGTCTCGATCCGGCGCTGCGGACGATGACCGTCCGCGCATGCTTCGCCGGACAACCGCCGGACGTCCTCATGGTGGAGTCCTACGACGCACCGGGCGCCTTCGTCGAAGGCTCCATGGTTCCCACGGGCATGCGCAAGCCCATCGCCCCCAACGGGACCGAGATGCCCTTGAAGGGCGTGCCGGAGAACGGTTGCATCGAATACACCGTGAACCTCGACCGCTCCAAGGGCGGTCACGACCATTCCGGCAACAGCACGAAGCGCGTGGGCAGGGACCTCTTCACCGAGGTGGGTCTCTGGTTCTGGCGACCGGCGAAGGTGGGTCCCGGCGAGGACATCCACATCTCCTTCAATCTGCCGGAGGGCATCGCGGTATCCGCCCCCTGGCAGCCGATCGAATCCCGGGACGGCAGGCCCACCTATCGGGTGGGTCGCGGGGCCTACGACCGGCCGGCGGCCGTGGCCTTCGGACGGTTCCGGGAAACTCTGCTCGATGTGCCCGGCGCGCAGCTCCGGATGGCGGTGCTGGACGGCACGCCGGCGGCGAACGAGGCGGGCATGCGCGCATGGATCGAGGATGCCGCACGGTCGGTCGCAGCAATCTATGGTCGATTCCCCGTGACCAGCCCGCAGATCCTGGTGATGCCCGGTGCACGGGCAGCGGAGCCTACGCCATGGGCGTACGTGCTTCGCGGCGGTCAGGCGGCCGCCCACTTCTTCGTGAATCAGCGGCGTCCGCTGGCCGAGTACGTGGAGGACTGGACCGCCCCCCACGAGCTGTCCCACATGTTCCTCCCGTACGTGAATTCCGCGGATGCCTGGCTCTCCGAAGGCATGGCGACCTATTACCAGAACGTGGTGCGAGCCCGTAGCGGCGCCATCACGGCTGCCGAGGCCTGGCAGCGCATGCACTCCGGCTTCCGCCGCGGCATCGACAAGAGCCTCAAGGAGCAGTCGCTCGCACTAGCGACCGAGCGAATGTTCCGGGAAGGCGGATACATGCGGGTCTACTGGCATGGCACGGCGATCCTGCTGGCCGCGGACGTCGAACTGCGGCGACGCTCGGGTGGCGCCCAGTCCCTCGACTGGCTGCTGGAGCGATTCGGCCGTTGCTGTCTCGACCCCGACGTCGAGTGGACCGCCAGGAAGGTGTTCGAGAAGTTCGATGAGATCTCCGGCACCGACGTGTTCATCACGCTCTACGAACGGGAAGTCACTTCGCCGAAGTTCATGGATCTGGCGCCGCTGTACCGCGAACTCGGCCTCGTGGCGCTCGGTGGCAAGGTGGAACTGCG
>CAZEDA010000141.1:3948-8275 GCA_964510915.1 uncultured Rhodocyclaceae bacterium
CCCGCCGTCGCCTATCTGCATTTTCTCGCTGTGATGGGCGTTGCGGCCTGTCTCGGCGCCGAGTTCTTTCTCTGCAACGAGCACCTGCAGCCGGGTCACGTCCGCATGCTCGCGCGGATCGACTTCGGCTACATCGTTTTTGCCGCGCTCGTCTTCGTCACAGGCCTGCTTGCCGTCCTGGCGGTCGGGAGCGGACCGTGGGCCACGCTGTCCCAGCCCCTTTTCTGGCTGAAGCTGGCCGCGTTCATTGCCCTGGCGGTGCTTTCCATCTTCCCGACGACACGCTACTCGCGCTGGTCCCGCGCGATCGCGGCCGGGGAGGAACGCATCCTCAACGGTCGCGACATCGTTGCGACGCGCCGGATGATCGGTGTCGAACTGGCTCTGCTGGGCGCCATGCCGCTGCTCGCGACCGTCGCGGCACGGGTGGATCACTGAGCCCGGCCCCACGGAGATCGCCATGCCCAATGTGCCACCCGCTCTGCAGGCCGTCCTCCTGCTGACCGCGTCCAACGTGTTCATGACCTTCGCCTGGTACGCCCACCTGGCGAATCTCCGGCACAAGCCGTGGTTCCTGGCCGCGGTGGTGTCCTGGGGAATCGCCGCGTTCGAGTATCTGCTGCAAGTTCCGGCCAACCGCATCGGTCACCAGACGCTCAGCCTCCCGCAATTGAAGATCGTGCAGGAGGTGATCTCTCTCACCGTGTTCGTCCCCTTCGTGCTGCTGTACATGAAGGAGCCCCTCAAGTGGGACTATCTGTGGGCCGGCCTGTGCATTCTCGGGGCCGTGTACTTCATCTTCAGGAGCTGACATGTCCGACCTTTGCTTCACCCCGGCCCGCGAACTTGCCGGCCTCATCCGCCGGCGCGAGGTCTCCTGCGTAGAGGTGCTCGACGCCCACCTGACCCAGATCGATGCGGTCAACCCGAAAGTGAACGCGATCGTCACGAGGACCGACGACGCCGCCCGGCGCGACGCTGCGGCGCTCGATGCCCGGCTCGCGAGAGGCGATTCGGTAGGATTGCTCGCCGGATTGCCGGTGGCCCACAAGGACCTCGCGCCGACGAAGGGCGTGCGGACAACGTTCGGGTCGCCGCTGTTCCAGGACTTCGTGCCCGATGCGGATGCGCTGTTTGTCGAACGTATCAAGGCGGCGGATGCGATCACGGTCGGCAAGACCAACACGCCGGAGTTCGGCGCCGGCTCCCAGACCTTCAACCAGGTGTTCGGCGCGACGCTCAATCCCTGGGACACCGGCAAGACGTGCGGGGGTTCCAGCGGCGGCGCTGCCGTCGCACTGGCCTGCGGGATGGTTCCGATCGCCGACGGCACGGATCTCGGCGGTTCGCTGCGCAACCCCGCCAGCTTCTGCAATGTCGTGGGTTTCCGGTCTTCGCCCGGCACGGTGCCGGCTTGGCCGGCGGTGAACGCGTGGTTTCCGCTGGCGATCACGGGGCCCATGGCGCGTTCGGTCTCGGACGCCGCGTTCTTCCTGGCAGCGATGGCCGGCCCGGATCCCCGGGCGCCCCAGTCTCTGCACCTGCCGCCGGACCGGTTCCTGCAGCCGCTGGAGCGGGATTTCCGAGGTGCCCGCATCGCCTGGAGCCGGTCGATGGGCGGCCTGCCCATGGAGTCTGAGGTCACGCGCGTCCTGGACGGTGCCATGCCCGCGCTCCGGTCGCTCGGCTGCGAAGTGGAGGAGGCGGATCCCGACCTGCACGACGCCGACGAGATCTTCGAGGTTCTCCGGGCCTGGTACTTCGAGGCTGCGCACGGCGAGAACTACCGCAAGCACCGCGCGAAGCTCAAGCAGACAGTGATCTGGAACATCGAGGAAGGACTGCGCCTCACCGGTCCGCAGGTGGGCCGTGCGGAACTGAAGCGGACCCAGCTCTTCCACCGGATGGCCCGGTTCTTCGAGCGCTACGACTACCTCGTCTGCCCCGTGGTGCAGGTCCTGCCGTTCGACGTGCGGACCGAGTACCCCATGGAGATCGACGGGCACCATCTGGGCTCCTACATCGAGTGGATGAAGTCCTGCTACCTCATCTCGGCGACCACGCTGCCGGCCCTGTCGGTGCCGGCCGGATTCAGTGCCGGCGGGCTGCCGGTCGGACTGCAGATCGTCGGCCGGTGGCAGGACGACTTCGGCGTTCTGCAGCTCGGGCACGCCTTCGAGGTCGCCGCCGGGGCGAGCCGGCGCGTTCCCCCGGTGGCGCTCCGCTGAGGTCTTCCGGGAAGTCCCTGATGGTGTTGAACGCGCGTATCATCGCGGCCTCCCGTCGGCGGCGTCGCGCCGCCGGCACGGTCCGTAACGCAGTGCACAGGTAGATCCGATGAAGAGTTTCCCGTCCGTCGTCCGCCCGGTCCTGACCGTCGCCGCGAGCCTCATGCTCGCGTCCGGGGCCGTCGCCCAGCAGAAGCCCACGCCGCCGGCCCCGCAGGCTGCGCCGACCATCAAGCTCACGCCCGAGCAGCAGCGTCAGCTCGAAGCGCGACGCAAGGCCCGCGTGTACGCGAAGGACCTGGAGGGGCTGTGGCTCAACAGCCGCTACGTCGCGGCCCTGGAGGCTTCGCGCATGCCTCTGCAGGCGGCGAAGAAGGCTGCCCCGGTCGCCGTGAACGTCAGCAAGGAAGGTCCCAGCTATCCCATGCTGAGGACCAACTTCGACAAGGCGAGTCTGCTGCGGATCATCGACATCCAGCCGGAGAAGGAGCAGGGGAGCTTTCGGGTGGCCCTGACGGAGGACGATCGAGGCGCGGTCTCGGCGGACGAGGTGAAGTACGTCTCCTTCCGTGGCCGGAAGAACGATGCCGGCCGCTTCGAGACGCTGATGATTGCCGAGCCGCTGTTCGGAAAGAAGCAGTTCCAGGAATTCAAGCGTGCCGAGCAGGGCATCGGTCCGCTTGTCAACGGCATCGTGATCGCCGGACGTTACACCGACGAGAAGGCGGCGCAATACGAGTTCACGAAGGAAGGCGAGGCCCGTCTTCCCGGCGACACGTTTGCGTACGAAGTGCGGCTGACCACCCTCGGGGCTGCCTGCGACATGATCGAGAGCCCCGACGATGGCAGCGGCAAGGAGCGCAAGCGGGTGGGCTTCGCCTGGAAGTCCGGCAAGCTCGAGCTCTATTCGGTCGATGTGTCCAAGCCGACCATGTTCCGCTGCAGCCCCAAGCCGATTGCGGTCCTGACGCCGGCCGGCTAGGCGTAGCGCGTCAGGCAGTCGCAGCGTCATCGATCGGCGTTTTCCGAGACATACGACAATGGGCTGCGGCCCGCGAGGAGGATGACCATGAAGAGCGATGACAGGAGCAAGTGGCTGGCAGGGGCGATGGGTTGGATGTTTGCTGCGGCCATGGCGCCGCTCGCCGCGAACGCGTGTGAACCTGCCCAGGTGGTCTCCGAGGTCGAGCGGGCGGACGATGCCCGTTACACGGCCATGCGTGGCGCCGACATGGCCGCGCTCGGCGCGAGCCTCGGCGATGATCTTGTCTACACGCATTCGTCGAGCGTCGTCGACAGCAAGCAGAGCTACATGGCGTCGATTGCGTCGGGCAAGGTCAAGTACAAGAGGACCGACCGGTCCGACCTGCTGATCCGGCCCATCGGCTGCACGGCGATTGTGACCGGCCGGGGCGCCTTCCTGGTGGAACTGGACGGCAAGGACATCACGGTCGACCTGCGTTTCACGAACGTCTGGACCCAGCGCAACGGCACCTGGCAGATGGTTGCCTGGCAGGCCACGCGGATTCCGCCGAAGAACTGATGCCGCCGAAGCGTGTCCGATCCGGACGACACGCTTCTCCCGATTTGCCGATGCAGTGAGCGGGCGCGGCGGTCCTGACCGCCGCGTTCCCCGGCCGCTTTTCGGTCGCGGGTTTCGGAACCCTCCCCCTACAATACCTGCCTCAGTGGCTGGCAGCGAACCCCGGACGGACAGGCGATGGCGGACCTGGAGGAACCGAAACTCGAGGAAGACGTGCAGGAGAGTCTGCGCCAGGTGCTGGCGCTGCTGTCCAAGCACCGTATCGTCGAGCAGCTCGTGCACAAGCAGGACATGCGACGGCATGAGCTGGTGGAGTCGCTCGTCCACAAGCAGAACCTCGCCGAGCTGCAGAAGAAGCTGGACGAGCTGCACCCCGCGGACGTCGCCTACATCCTCGAGGCGCTGCCTCTCGAAGACCGCCTGATCGTCTGGAGTCTGGTCAAGGCCGACCGCGACGGGGACATCCTGCTCGCGGTGTCGGACGCCGTCCGCGGCACGCTGATCGCGGACATGGAGCCCGAGGAGCTGGTCGCCGCGACCGAGCAGCTCGACACCG
>CAZEDA010000142.1:0-8237 GCA_964510915.1 uncultured Rhodocyclaceae bacterium
GCTGATGAACTCCAGCCCGCCCAGCGTGGAGGAGTTCAACCGCATGCCGCTCAAGATGGCGGGCAACGTGCCGGTCCTGCTGGGCGATGTGGCCAAGGTCGAGGACGGCTTCGCGGTGCAGAACAACATCGTGCACGTGGACGGCCGGCGCGCCACGTACCTCACGGTGCTGAAGCACTCCGACGCGTCCAGTCTGGCAGTGGTCGACGGTGTGGGCCGCATCCTCGAGGAGATTCGCGCCGGTGCGAAGGCGGCGGGACTCGACGCGATGGATGTCACGCTGGACTTCGACCAGTCGAAGTTCGTCCGCGCCGCCATCAGGAACGTGACCTCCGAGGCGGTGCTCGCGTCCCTGCTCGTGTCGCTGATGATCCTGCTGTTCCTGGGGAGCTGGCGCAACACCATCGTCGTCATCACCTCCATCCCCTGCGCGATGTTCGCGGGCGTGATCTGCCTCTATCTCACGGGGCACACCATCAACCTGATGACCCTGGGCGGCCTCGCGCTCGCCACCGGCATCCTGGTGGACGACGCCACGGTGGCCGTGGAGAACATCCACCGGCATCGCTCGATGGGCCAGCCGCTGACGGTGGCGATCATCGAGGGCTCGCGCGAGGTCGCGCTGCCGCGCACGATGGCCACGCTGGCCATCTGCATCGTGTTCTTCCCGGTGTCATTCCTGTACGGCGCGTCCAAGTACCTGTTCGTGCCGCTCGCGCTGGCGGTGGTGTTCTCGCTGCTCGCGTCCTACATCCTGTCCTTCACCCTGGTGCCGATGCTGTCCCGGCTGCTGCTCACCGGGGAACACGTGGACCACGAGCCGCACACGAGCCGCGGCTTCGCGGACCGCTTCAATGCCGCCCGGGACGGGATGCTCGACGGGCTCCAGAATGCCTACGGCCGGCTGCTGACCATGGTCATGCAGCACCGGGCATTCATGATGCTGGTCGTGGCGGTGTTCGGCGCGATCAGCCTCGGGCTCGTCCGCATCGTCGGCACCGATTTCTTCCCGACGCCCGACGTCGGCATCATGAAACTCCACTACCGCGCGCCCGTCGGCACGCGCATCGAGGAAACCGAGAAGCTGGTCCTCGCCGTGGAGGAGGACATCCGACGCATCATTCCGGCGGAGGAGATCGAGCGCATCAACGACATGGTCGGTGTGCCGGTGTTCTTCAACCTCGCGCTGGTGCCCACCGACAACATCAGCGGCATGGACGCCGAGATCCTCATCCTGCTCAAGAAGCCGCACAAGCCGGTGGAGCACTACATGCGGGAGATCCGCGCGAAGATCCCGCCGAAGTACCCCGGCTCGGACTTCTACTTCCAGAACGCGGACATCGTCACGCAGGTGCTCAACTTCGGCCTGCCGGCGCCCATCGACGTGCAGATCCAGGACTCCAACTTCGAGCGGGCGCAGCTTTACGCCGGCCGGGTCAAGCGCGCCATCGAAGAGACGCCCGGTGCCGTGGACGTCCGCCAGATGCAGGTGCTCAACTATCCGGCGCTCCGCGTGGAAGTGGATCGGATGCGCGCCGCGCGCCTCGGCATCACCCAGCGCGACGCCGCGACGAGCACCCTGGTGACGCTCGCCTCCAGCGCCATCATCAGTCCGTCTTACTTCCTCAACCCCAACGGCGTGAACTACACGGTGTCGATCCAGACACCGCCCGAGCGCATCTCGAGCATCGAGGCCCTGAAGGCCATTCCGGTCACGCCGGTGAACGGCCCGATGAACATGCCATCACGCGAACGCCATCTGGGCAGTGTGCCGGGCGCGCCGGTCGTGGCACTGGGCAACATCGCTTCGGTCAAGCCGGAAACCAGCTACCAGTCGGTGTCGCACTACACGGTCCAGCGCGTCATCGACATTGCCGCGAATCTCGACGACCGGGATCTCGGCAGCACCGTCGAGGCCATCCAGAAGAAGATCGCGGCGATCACCGCCGAGAAGGATTTCCCCAAGACCGCCAAGATCCTCATCCGCGGCCAGTACGAGGTGATGATGTCCTCCTTCGCGAGCCTGCTGCTGGGCCTCGCCCTGGCGATCGTGCTCGTCTATGCGCTCCTGGTGATCCTGTTCCAGTCCTGGACCGACCCCTTCATCATCATGATGGCCGTCCCGGGCGCGATGATCGGCATCATCTGGATGCTCGTGTTCACGGGGACCACGCTCAACGTCATGTCCCTCATGGGCGCGATCATGGCGGTGGGCATCGGCGTCTCGAACGCCATCCTGATCGTGAGCTTCGCGAACGACTATCGCGTCGAGCATCCGGACGTCACGGTGGTCCAGGCCGCGATCGAGGCGGGCAGGACGCGCCTTCGCCCCGTCCTGATGACGGCTCTCGCGATGATCATCGGGATGATCCCGATGGCGATGGGTCTCGGCGAGGCCGGCGAACAGAACGCCCCGCTCGGGCGCGCGGTGATCGGCGGCCTGATCCTCGCCACCGTGTCGACGCTGTTCGTGGTCCCTGTGGTCTACACCCTGCTGCGCCGTCGCATGCCGACGCTGCACGCCCTCGACGAGCGCTTCGAGCGCGAAGCCGCCGGCAACCCGACTCCGGAATCGCCCTGATGACCTCCCGTCCCTCGACCCGCTCCTTCGCCGTCTTCTATCTCATCGGTGCCGTTGTCGTGCTGGGCGCAGGCGGCACAGCCTGGAAGTATTTCCGCGACAAGTCGGAGCACGAAGCCGTGCAGGCCCGCGAAAAGGCCGAGAAGCTCGCTGCCGGTCCGGCGGTCGTCGTGGCGAAGGCGGTTCAGGGCCCCAACGTGCGCAAGCTGAATCTCGTAGGCGAGGCCGTGCCCGTGCGCTCCGCGGTGCTGTACTCGCGCGTCGGCGGCTATCTCAAGAAGATCCACGTCGATGTGGGCGACACGGTCAAGGCCGGGCAGGTGATCGCCGAGATCGAACTGCCCGAGATCGACGCGCAGATCGCGACGATCGCCACCGGACTGGAGAACAAGAAGCGCCTCGCGCAGCGTGCGAAGGAGCTCCATCAGCAGGGGTTCTTCCCGCGCCAGTCCCTCGACAACGCCGAGAACGATGTCCGCGTCGCGCAGGCGCAGATCACGGAGCTGCGCACGCAGGCCACCTACCGCACAGTCCGGGCGCCCTTCGCCGGCACGGTCACCAACCGGTTCGTCGATGCGGGCGCCCTCGTCACCAACGCCACCAACAACCAGGTGTCGGCGCAGCCACTGGTCTCGATCTCGGAGACACAGCGACTCAAGGTGACGGTCTACGCCGAGCAGGCGGAAGCCCCGCTGGTCAAGCCGGGCATCGACGTGGAGATCGTCGACGCCGCCGCACCGGAGCGCAAGGTCGGCGCGAAGATCACACGCGTGTCGGGGGAACTCGACAGCCGCACCCGCACGCGACGCGCGGAGGTCGAGTTCGACAACACCGAGGGACAGTTCCTGCCCGGCGGCTTCGTCAACGTCGCGCTCGCCATCCCCGCCACCAGTTTCGTCGAGGTGCCGGCAGGCGCGCTGGTTTCCAAGGACAAGAAGACGTTCGTCGCCACGGTGGATGATCAGCAGAAGGTGCACTTCGTGCCGGTCGTCGTCGCCGGCACGGACGGCAAGGTGCTGCGTGTCGCGAGCGGCCTGGAGGTCGGGACCCCCGTCGCCGTGAGTCCGCCCGCAGGACTCGCGGATGGTGCGAAAATCGATCCCCAGCAGCCGCCCGGCGCGCCGAAGGCGCCCGAGACCAAACCGGCTGCGGCCCCGTCCCCTGCAGGAGGCAAACCGTGAGCACGCAGAACGAATCCGGCCTCGAAGTCGCACGCGGCATCCACGACATGGGCGGCCTGCCAGCCGACATGGTGAAGCCGACCGAGCATGACTACGCCCCGTGGGAGAAGCGCGTCGACGCCCTGCTGGTCATGCTGTCCCACAAGGACCGGCGCCTCATCACCGTCGACGAGCTGCGGCGCAACATCGAAGCCATCGGTTCCGGCGCCTACGACCGCATGAGCTACTACGAACGCTGGATGCACTCGATCACCCAGACGCTGCTGCAGCGGGGGACGCTCGGCATCGACGAGCTCTCGCGCAAGATGGCCGACGTGGAGGCCCGCAACGCCCGGGGTGAGCTGTGAGCGCCCCCCGCTACCGCCCGGGAGACCGGGTGAGCGTGCGGCTCGCGTTTCCCCCCGGCCATGTCCGCACGCCGTGGTACTGCCGCGGCAAGCAGGGCGTGGTGGAACGCATCTGCGGGCAGTACCCGAATCCCGAGGAACTTGCCTACGCGCGGGACGGCCTGCCTGCGAAGGTCCTCTATCGCGTGCGGTTCGCACAGACACAGTTGTGGTCCGACTACCGGGGCGGCCCGGCGGACACCGTCGACATCGAGCTGTACGAGCACTGGCTCGAAACGGCCTGACCGGGGAGACATCGCATCCATGCACGACGACCACGATCATCACGACGGTCACGATCACCACGATCACGACCATCCGCATCCCACGCTCCCCGACGGCCCGGACCGGCTCAGCTACTACCAGGTCATGGAGATCGCCGTTCGCGAACTGCTGGTCGAGAAGGGCATCCTTTCGGCCGAGGAGATCCGCCGCCAGGTCGAGGACATGGACGCCCGCACGCCCTCGCGCGGCGCGAAGGTCGTTGCCCGCGCCTGGGTCGACCCCGACTTCCGGCAGCTCCTCCTCACCGACGGCAACACGGCCATCGAACAGATCGGCCTCGACCGCGGCCCCTACAAGCTCGTCGTGGTGGAGAACACCGAGGCCGAGCACAACCTCGTGGTCTGCACGCTCTGCTCCTGCTACCCGCGATGGCTGCTGGGCCTGCCGCCGGACTGGTACAAGAGCCGCGCCTACCGCAGCCGTGCGGTTCGTGAGCCCCGCAAGGTGCTGGAGGAATTCGGCACGAAGCTCCCCGACAGCGTGACGATCCGCGTGCACGATTCCACCGCCGACATGCGCTATCTGGTCATCCCGAAGCGACCCGCCGGAACCGAAGGCTGGGACGAAGAACGCCTGGCGGCGATCGTCACCCGCGACACCATGGTGGGCGTGGCCCTGCCGGAAGCGCCCGCGTCCTGAGTCACGCGCCGTGGCGTCCCCCGGTCGTCCGGTGTTCCTTCTGCGGCATTCGGCCATCGGTTTGGCGCTCGTGGCAGCACTGGCTTACGCCGGTGCGACGAGTGCCCAGGTGGCCCCGCCGCCCAACCTCGTGCAGATCTCGGACCGGCTGACCACCTCCGGTCAGCCCTCGCTGGCGTGGCTCGACCGGCTGAAGGAAGACGGCTTCGAGGCAGTGATCTATCTCGCCCCCGCCACCGTGCAGGATGCCGTGCGGGACGAGCCGCTCTCCGTCTCGCGCCAGGGCATCGTGTTCGTCAACCTCCCCATCCGGTGGGAGGAACCTACCGCGCGCGACGTCGAAACCTTCTCCGCCGTCCTGACGGCGCTCGGCGACCGGAAGACGCTCGTGCATTGCCAGCTCAATTACCGCGCTTCGTCACTCGTATTCCTGCACCGGACGCTGGCGGGCGGCGAAGACCCGGCGAAGGCCTACGAGTCCGTCGCCCGCGTGTGGTCGCCGACCGGCGCCTGGAAGCGCCTCCTGCAGGATCAGCTGGGCAAGCGCGGCATCGCGTTCGATGTGTACTGAAGGTTTGTCGGCCTCATGGTGAAGGCCGCGTCGCCCGCGCATTTCCACACCATCACTGACGCGCCGGAGACGGCGCCCTGGCTGACACTCCTGCACGGGGCCACCCAGCACAGCGGACTGTTCTCGGCGCAGATCGCCCACTTTCGGAGCCGCTACCGCCTGCTCCTCGTCGACCTCCCGGGGCACGGCCGGTCGGCGGGCATCGCCGGGCCGTACGGACAGGTGGAGTACACCGCGCACGTCTCAGCCGCGATGGACGCCGCCGGCGTCCATCTCACCCACCTTTGGGGTACACACACCGGCGCCGCAGTCGGACTCCTGCTCGCTCACGGACAGCCGGGCAGGATCACTTCGCTGATCCTGGACGGAGCCGTGCTCCCGGGCGCGCCGATGCCTTACACCGCGTTCGCGATCGCGCGGGCCCGGGCCACCGCGAAGTCGCGGGGCATGGCCGCCGCCCGCGAGGAGTGGTTCAACGCATGCGACTGGTTCGCCGTCATCCGGACGAGGCCAGTCGAGTGCCGGGCGGACGAGCATCGGCAGCTGATCGAGGCGTTCCCCGGCGGCCCGTGGCTGGACGAGTCCGCACCCGAACCGGCGCCGGTGCTGGAGCCGCTGCTGCCGTCGATGAACCTGCCCGTCCTGCTCGTGAGCGGCGAGCACGACGTGCCGGAGTTTCTCTCAATCGCGAAGACGCTCCGGTCCGCGATGCCGCGCGCGGATCACATCGTCATTCCGGGTGGCGGCGGGTTCCCGCTCTGGGAGTTTCCTTCGGCGGTCAATGCGCAGGTGGAAGCGTTCCTCGATGCGGTGTCCGCTGAGCGCAGCGGCACGGCGTGACGCCGCGCCAACAAGGGACAGGCCGCACCTGGCTCTCTACACACACGCCGAAAAGTCGGATGATGCGGGTCACAAACAACCATCGGGAGAGAGTCCATGCAAGTCCGCGCTGCCGTCGCCCATCGGGCGGGTGCCCCCCTGTCGCTCGAAACCGTCACGCTCGCCGGTCCGCGGTCCGGTGAAGTGCTGGTCGAGATCAAGGCCACCGGCATCTGCCACACCGACGAATACACGCTCTCCGGCGCCGACCCCGAAGGCATCTTCCCGGCGATCCTCGGGCACGAGGGCGCGGGCGTCGTGGTGGACGTGGGCCCGGATGTGAAGAGCCTCAAGAAGGGCGACCACGTCATTCCGCTGTACGTGCCGGAATGCCGCGAGTGCGAGTACTGCGTCTCCCACAAGACCAATCTGTGTCAGGCCATCCGCCTGACCCAGGGCCAGGGCCTGATGCCCGACGGCACCAGCCGCTTCTCGCTCGACGGCAAGCCGCTGTTCCACTACATGGGCACGTCCACCTTCGCCAACTACACCGTGGTCCCGGAGATCGCGCTGGCGAAGATCCGCGAGGACGCGCCGTTCGACAAGGTCTGCTACATCGGCTGCGGCGTGACCACCGGCATCGGTGCCGTCATCAACACCGCGAAGGTGGAGCCCGGCGCGAACGTCGTCGTGTTCGGTCTCGGCGGCATCGGCCTCAACGTGGTCCAGGGCGCCCGGCTCGCCGGCGCGAACATGATCATCGGCGTGGACCTGAACCCCGGCCGGCGGGCGCTGGCCGAGAAGTTCGGCATGACCCACTTCGTCAACCCGAAGGACATGGCGGAAAACGAGCTGGTGCCGCACCTGGTGAACCTCACGAAGGGCGGCGCCGACTACAGCTTCGAATGCATCGGCAACGTGAAGGTGATGCGTCAGGCGCTGGAGTGCTGCCACAAGGGCTGGGGCGTCTCGGTGATCATCGGCGTCGCGCCGGCCGGTGCCGAGATCGCAACGCGGCCGTTCCAGCTCGTGACCGGCCGCGTCTGGAAAGGCACCGCATTCGGCGGGGCGCGCGGCCGCACCGACGTGCCGAAGATCGTCGACTGGTACATGGACGGCAAGATCGACATCGACAGCCTCATCACCCACGTGCTGCCCTTCGAGGACATCAACAAGGGCTTCGACCTGATGCACGCGGGCGAGTCGATCCGCAGCGTCGTGGTGTTCTGATGACGCTCGAGGTGCTGTCGGAGCACCGCTGCTTCGGCGGTGTGCAGGGCTACTACGCGCACGCATCGGCGGAACTCGGACTGCGCGCGCGGTTCGCCGTGTTCGTGCCGCCGCAGGCGCAGACGGGACCCGTCCCGGTCGTCACCTACCTGGCCGGGCTCACCTGCACGGAGGAAACCTTCGTCATCAAGGCGGGCGCGCAACGCGTCGCGGCCGAACTGGGCCTCATGCTGGTGGCGCCGGACACCAGTCCCCGTGGCGCGAACATTCCTGGCGAAGCCGACTCGTGGGACTTCGGTGTGGGTGCCGGCTTCTACGTGGACGCAACCGCAGCACCGTGGTCCGCGCACTATCGGATGTACAGCTATGTGACTCGCGAACTGCCGGCGCTCGTCGCGGCGTCCTTTCCGGGAGACCCCGCTCGACAAGGCATCTTCGGACATTCCATGGGCGGCCATGGCGCACTCGTCTGTGCGCTTCGCAATCCGGCGCAGTACCGCTCGGTGTCGGCCTTCGCGCCGATCTGCGCGCCGTCGCAATGTCCG
>CAZEDA010000143.1:0-8230 GCA_964510915.1 uncultured Rhodocyclaceae bacterium
GCGCTCGGCGGCCAGCACCTGGATGACCACGATCGTGCGCAACCGCTGCCTCGACCGGCTTCGGATTCAGCCGCGCGAGGTGTGCCTGGGCGAAGACGAGGACGGTGCACAGTTCATCGCCGGTATCGCCGATGCCGGTCCGGGCCCCGAGGAACTCGGGGTGGAGCGGCAGAGCCGCGGGCGCTTCGATCGCCTCCTCCAGGCCCTGCCCGGACACTACCGGCAGGCGCTGACCCTCGCGTACTGCCACGGGCTCACCCATGCCGAGATCTCCCGGCATCTCGCCGTTCCTCTCGGCACAGCGAAGAGCTGGGTGCGCCGGGGGCTCGAAGAGTTCGCCAGACGACAGGGCGGCGCCCGATAGGGAAGGCAACGACGGCTCACGGGACTCCGCGGTCCCGATCGGCGATCGTGCCGGCGAGAGCAGGTACACTGCGGCACGTCATCCTCACCCCATCGGCCTGCATGGCGGCAGGACCGGTTCGCCCGCGACGTGACTGCTTCCGAGAGCCAGCGATCCCCCCTAGCCGAAGTCCTCGGCTCCCTGCTGCGGACAGTGAGCTTTCGCGCGGAAGTGTTCTTCCGCGGGCAGATGTGCGACGAATGGTCCCTCGACACCTCGGGCTCCGGCCTCGCCACCTTCCACGCCATCGGCGACGGTCCATGCTGGCTGCACCTGCGCGATCTTCCCCGACCCAAGCCCCTCACGAAGGGCGACGTCGTTCTCCTGCCGCATGACGCGCAGCACGCCGTCACCTCCTCGGAAAGCTCGGAGCCGCTCTACGGCGGCAAGCGCTACAGCAGAGTGCTTCCGCTCGACGCGCCGCCCACAGGTACCGAACTGCTGTGCGGCTACCTGCACATTCCCAGAACCGTCCAGGAATTGCTGCTTTCTGCGGTCCCGGACTTCCTGCTGATCGGCCGTCAGGCGCCCCAGGGTGATCAGATCGGAAGGCTCGTGGATGCCATGTTCGCCGAGGGCCGCAACTCGTCACCCGCTGCCACGGCGGTCGTCGAACGACTCGCCGATGCGCTGCTGGTGAAGACCTTCGAGATCGGCATCGCCAACCTGCCGGAGCCGGCGGGTTTCTATGCGGGGCTCGCCCACCCGCGCATCGGCCGTGCGATCGCCGCCGCGTGGGAAGCCCCCGAGAAGCGCTGGACGGTTGCCGCGCTCGCCGACGTCGCCGCCATGTCGCGCTCGGCCTTCGCCGAGCAGTTTCAGGCGCTCGTGGGCAAGAGCCCGATGGACCTCCTCACATCCTGGCGGATGCAGGTGGCGTGGCAGACGCTCGAGCGGGATCGCGGCACCGTTGCCGACGTGGCCGCCAGGGCGGGCTACGAAACGGAAGCCGCGTTCCGCAAGGCGTTCAAGCGACACTTCGGCGTGGGCCCGGGAGAAGTGCGGCGCCCCTGACTGCGAGGCGCCTCGGATTTCACGGCGCGATACCGAGCCCCGCGAGAACCGGCAGCCGGTTTTGCGCGAACGACGCGGCGAGTCGTTCCAGTTCGGATCGGGGCGGCGCGCTGGCGCCGAGAACAGTACTCGCACGATCGCACCACGCACCCTGTTCGCGGACACCTGCCCGCATTGCGGCGAGGAACAGACGTTCGAGCCGGCTCACTGCAATGCCGCCTCCGGTGACCGGGCTCGCCAGCACAGCGATGTCGTCCGACTGTTCCGCGAGTTCCAGCAGGCGCGCGTTGAGTTTCGCGGTGCGCGTCCTCACGCGGTCAGTCTCCCCGGCTGGCAGGACGCTCTCCACGTGGCCGAACGCCATCAGCTCGAACACCGCCTCCATTGCCTCACGAAACGACAGCCCGCGACTTTCGATGCCATCGAGCCTGTGCGGTCGATGATCGCCCAGCACGCTCAGCACGGCCTCGGCCGCGGCGCCGTCGAATCGAACCTCGCCGAACACACCGGACACCTTCGCGGGAATCGCTTCAAGGGGCGTTGCAAGAACCACGGTCTCGCGGCGCCAGTGCGCTTCGCGCTCGGCATCGGTCAGACGGGACGGTTCGCGCACCCAGCAGTCACGACGGAACATCGCGTTGGTGATGAGGTCCCGCACTGTCTCGCGAAACACCGGGTCCGCGATGTCCGCGAGGATCGCGCGCTGCTCCGCGTTAAGGTTGAAGGCCTCGAGATGATCGGGCAGATGCGCCGAGCACGCGAAACGCAGGCCGGCACGGCCGAACAGTTCGGCCACCTCGGTGAAGGCCAGAGGGTGCCAGTCGCGATTGAAGTATTCGTGGGCGAGATAGCGGCGATCGGCGTGGCGGATGCGGTCGAAGCGCTCCGCGAGCGCGGGATTGCGTAACGCGTGCAGCGGATTGGCATCCAGGAGTCGCGACGCGAAGTCGATGGCGGCATCGATTCGCTCCACGGTACTGCCACTGCCGAGACGCGCCGCGTGTTCCACGAGCATGCCGCGCCACGGGATCATCGTGTTCCAGCCGGGCAGCGCGTTGTAGCCCGCGTACACGATGCCGCCCGGTGCCAGATGGCGCCGGATGAACTCGACGAGCAGCGACCGGTTCTCCGCCGATACCCAGCTCAGCACACCGTGCAGGCCGATGAAATCGAAAGGCGGAAGGTCGGAGCGCTCCACGTACTCCGCGAACGACGCCTCGGAGAGCGACGCCGGTGTACTGGCCGCCCGCGCAAGCTCATCGGCGAATCGCACGTGCTCGGGCAGCAGATCGTTGCCCCACCACCGGACGTCCGATGCCGCGGCATGCACGACGAGGCTAAGGCCCTGCCCGAAGCCGAGTTCGCATGCGAAGCGGACGACCGGCGGCGTATACCCGGCCCGCAGCATGGCGAGCCTGCAGCGCCGCGGATTCAGCGCCGCGTGGTAGCCGAACGTGTACCCCACGTCCGTCACGTATCCATTCGCTCGATCGGTCATGCACCGATTGTGCCTCAGGCCGGCACGGCCACCGTGAGCCTCTTCACGGCATTGACGAAGCGAGTCAGCGTCGTCGACAGCACGCCACGCGGGATCATGATCTCAATCAGCTGGAACCGACCGCGCGTGGCGACCGCCTTCGCCAGCGCCTCCGACAGTTCGCGACGCGTGCGCACTCGAACCCCGTCCCCGCCCAGCCCTGCTGCTGTCTGCGCGAATCCCCAGGTGTCGAGGTCGTTGAACTGCGACTCGGGCTGCAGCGCACGCAGCATCTCCCAGCTCGCGTTGTTGAAGAGCAGCACGATGGGGTCCCATCCGTAGCGCCGGCAGTTGCCGAGTTCCCACCCGGTCATCTGAAACGCGCCGTCACCGACGAGCACGATGGGCCGCTGCCCCGTCGCCGCCTGCAGACCGAGGCCGGCCGGGACGCCGAAACCCATGGTCGCGTAGTAGCCCGGCGCGACCAGCGCCGTGTGCTCGATGTCCATCGCCGTGAAGAGGCAGTCGCCGACGTCGGAGGCGATGGGAAACTTGCCGTGCGTCGCCATCAGATCGTTGACAGCGGTGGCGATGTCCGCCGGCGTGATGGCGGCATCGTCGGCAATGAGGCCGCGCGGATACGTGGGCCGCGCCACGCGGGACGGGTGGGCGGCCACCGCCGTGCGTTCGAGCAGCGCGTCGACGAGCGAAGCAAGCGGCAGGTCGGGATACACATGATGGCCGAGCCGGACCTCGCCGTCGGCGGCGAGGATGGCCTTGCGCAGATCGATGCGCTTCTCGGAGACCGCGAAGTTGGTGTCCGAGAGGATCGCGCCCAGCAGGAACAGCCCGTCCGAATCCTCCACGAGCCGCGTCACCTCCGGCAGTCCCGCCATACCCATGTAGGTGCCGGCAAGCGATGCGTCGGAATCCGCGAGCAGCCCGCGGCCCATGAAACACGTCACGACCGGCAGGGACAGGCGCAGCGCGAGTTCGGCGACCTTCTCCTCCAGACCGAAGCGCCGTACTTCCACGTCCACCACGAGGACGGGTCGCGCGGCAGCCGCCAGACGCTGCAGCACTTCGTCGGCGCAGGCGGCGAGAGCCTCCGCATCCACGGGCGCCCGCGTGAGCGGCGGCACTGGCGCACAGGGCGCGTCCGCCATGTCGCGCGGAATCTCGAGGTACACCGGGCGGGAATGACGAAGGCAATTGCCGAGCACCCGGGCGATGTCCGCTGGGGCGCGATCGGCATCGTCGAGCCGGGCGCGATCGCAGGTGATCTCTTCGAAGATGCGCATCTGCGAGTCGAGCGTCTTCGCCTGATGATGCAGCAGGTACCCCGATCGGGACTCGTGCTTGCCCGGCCCGCCCGACAGCACGACGACGGGCGACTTCTCGGCGTAGGCCGCTGCCACCGCGTTGACCATGTTGAGCGCGCCGGCGCCGTAGGTGACGGCGGCAACGCCGATGGCGCCATCGATCCTCGCGGCAGCATCCGCCGCGAACCCGACCGCAGGCTCATGGGACAACGTATAGAGCGGCAATCGACCGGACTGCTCGATGACGCGGAAGTACGGCAGGGCGAAGTCGCCCGGAATGCCGAAGATCTGGCGGGCGCCCGCGGCCTCGAGGGCCTGGAGCAGGGATTCGGTGAGGTTCATCGCGGCAACCCGTGAGAGGAATGGGAGATGGTCCATTCTCACGCGCGCATCGGGGAAGAAGCGTGCGTTTATGCACCCGATACCCTTACTATTCGCATGTTTCGTGCACGCATCTGAGGCCAAATGAACGAAATCACCATAGACCGCCATGACCTCCGGCTGCTTGCCGAACTGCAGCGGGACGGCCACGCCACCAATGCCACCCTGGGTGAGAAGACCCATCTGTCGGCTTCGCAGGTGAGCCGGCGCATCCAGCGGCTGGAGGAGTCGAAAGTCCTGCTCGGGTACGCGGCGCTGCTCGATGCCGGGGCGCTGGGTCTGGGGGTGACCGCCTTTGCACAGATCGTCCTGGAACGCCACGACAAGTCCCACGCGGCCGACTTCGAGCAGGCGGTCGTCCTCATGCCGGAGGTTCTGGACTGCTTCGCGGTGACCGGCGAGGCCGACTACGTGCTGCGCATCGTCGCGCCGGACCTGGAAGCCTTCTCGGATCTCATGATGAAACAGCTCGTCGCGCTGCCCGGTGTGGCTCAGGTAAAGACGAACATTGCCCTGTCCAAAATCAAGCAGACCCATGAGATTCCGCTCGATCACGTAGCGCGTCCGCGCCATCACGGCAGGCGGGTGAGTTTCTCGGGCTGATTCGGCATACCCCGGCCCTTCAGTTCGAGCGCGTCGTGTCGATACGGCAGGGAATTGCCCATTTCCGTCGAAGACCCTGACGACGGGATGGTGCCCCCACTGCCTGGAGGTCCCCATGACGACTGCCCTTTCGCCCGCTCGCTTCGACCAGCCCGATCTCCCGGCCCTGATCGGCACCCTGTCGCCCGAGGAACTCGACGAACTCGACTTCGGTGTCATCGGCATCGACGACGCGGGTGTCGTCCGCCTCTACAACACCACGGAGTCCCGGCTGGCCGGGCTCTCGCGCGATCGCGTGGTCGGCAATCCGCTCTTCACCGTGGTGGCGCCCTGCATGAACAACTACCTCGTCGCCCAGCGCTTCGAGGATGCCAAGGCCTCCGGCGAACCGCTCGACGCCACGATCGATTACGTGTTCACCCTGAAGATGCGCCCCTCGAAGGTGAAGCTGCGCCTCATTGCGAAGCCCGGCGACGCCCATCGGTTCGTCGTCGTGCTCCGCCCCGTCTGAGTCCGCAGCCACCAGAACCCAACCCGAGGGGAACGCCATGAATGGCGAGGAAGACGTCAGCGCGGAGTACGAAGCGCTGCTGCAGTTCGTATACATGGCGCCAGTCGGCATCGTCCAGGTGACGAACGACGGTACCGTGGTGATGATGAACCCGACGTCGGCGCAACTGCTGCTCACCATCGCGCCCGACGGCACTCTCGACAACCTCTTCACGGCACTGGCGCCGGTCGTGCCGGGTCTGCGTGAACTCGTCTCACGCGACAGCACGGCGATCGGGCCGCTGTGCCAGGATCTCCGCGCGAACATTCCCCCGCCCGACTCGCGCGAGAAGGATCCACGCGTGCTCTCGCTGAGCCTCATCCGGCTCGACTCCACCCGCGTGATGGCGCTGCTGAGCGATGTCTCGCTCGTGGCGAAGCGGGAGCGCGAACTGCGCGAGAAGGAAACCTGGCACAAGGCCAGTCTGCAGCTCGCGCTCGACGCCGCGCAGACTGCGAACAAGGCGAAGAGCGAGTTCCTCGCGAACATCTCCCACGAACTGCGCACGCCCATGCATGCGATCTCGAGTTTCGCGAAGCTCGGGCATGGCAAGAGCAGCGACGCGCCGCGCGAGAAGCTGCAGCGCTACTTCGAAAACATCGACGGCAGCGCCAGCCGCCTCAACCGGCTGCTCACGGATCTGCTCGATCTCGCGAAGATCGAATCCGGCAAGATGACATTCAACATGACGCGGAGCGACGTCGGCCGAACGCTCGCCGCCACCATGGCGGAATTCGAGGCCATGGCACACGATCACGGCGTGAGCCTCATCGGCGCCGGCGATCTGCCGGTTGCGTATGCCTCCATCGACGAGGCACGCATGCGCCAGGTGTTCGCGAACCTGCTGTCCAACGCGATCAAGTTCAGCCCGAAGGGCGGCACCGTTTCGGTCGCCCTGCGCCAGGGCACTGCCGAGTCGGGCGACGAGTGCGTTTCGGTGTCGGTGTGTGACGAGGGTCCGGGCATTCCGCCCGACGAACTGGAGGCCGTGTTCGACAAGTTCGTCCAGTCGACGAAGACCAAGACCGGCGCGGGCGGCACAGGCCTCGGTCTGCCTATCGCCCGTGAGATCGTCGCCGCGCACAAGGGACGCATCTGGGCCGCGAACCGCCCGGATCGCGGCACTGAATTCCGTCTCGACATCCCTCTGGGCGTAGCAACCGCCGACCGGAACGAACGTCTGGTCGCCTGAGGGCAGCGCAGGGATTGCAGCGCATCGGCTGCGGACCGAGAATCGCCCGACACCTCGAGGACGCCGACATCTTGAATTCATTCACCATCCGACACGCGCTCGCCGTTCTTGCCGTCGCCCTGCCTGCGACGGGCGTCGCTCAGGGCGTGTACAAGTCGGTCGGCCCGGACGGCAAGGTCATCTACACCGACCAGCCTCCCGGCAGCGCGGAGCGCAGCTACGCCTCGCCGGGTTCCACGAAGCCGGCATCCAAGACAGCACCCGCCCGGAAGGGCGAGTATGGCGTTCAGGTGGAGACACCGCCGCCGGCCTTCGCCAATGCGAAGCGGGCCACCCGTCAGGAGCCCGCGGCACCACCCGCGCCCTCCGCAGGCGCCGTCGATCCGTCCGTGGAAAAAGCGGTGATCGGCGTGCTCGGCCTGGAGGACGTCGTCCGGCAGATGGAAGTTCTGTGCGTGCGTACCTTGCCGACATCCATGAAGCGGTACGGCGGGGCCGTGGACGGCTGGAAGAAGCGGAACGACATGATCGTGTTTCGCGCGCGGCAGGTATTGGCGGATGCCTTCAATCCGACCATGCGCAACATGATCGAAGTCGGCATCAAGACACGCAACGAGAACACGCTCGCGCCGTTTCACAACGCGCCGATGGCAAAGCGCATCGAGTGGTGCGACAAGTCCTCGGATGACATTGCGCGGGGCGTGATGGACGCGCACAACAAGGACAAGCTGACGCAGCCGCTCGCGACGTATCGCATGAAGGCAGGGTGAACACCGTCTTCCCGTAGTCGAGGGTTGCGCCACTTCTCGTAGCCCGGACGAGGTCCGAACGGACCGACTCCGGGGAGCAACGATCGATGCAGGCGCGGGGTGGCGAAACGACGCGAACCCGTAGCCCGGACGAGTCCCGAAAGGGACGACTCCGGGGTGCATGGATCGACGCAGGCGCGGGGGTCGCGGAACAACATGTCCCCGGAGTCGCGGCCTTCGCCGCTCGTCCGGGCTACGCAGACCTCTCACATCCCGAATGGAACGACTCCGGGAATCATCCATCAACGTAGCCCGGACGAGGTCCGAACGGACCGACTCCGGGGAGCAGCGATCGATGCAGGCGCGGGGTGGCGAAACGACGCGAACCCGTAGCCCGGACGAGTCCCGAAAGGGACGACTCCGGGGTGCATGGATCGACGCAGGCGCGGGGGTCGCGGAACAACATGTCCCCGGAGTCGCGGCCTTCGCCGCTCGTCCGGGCTACGCAGACCTCTCACATCCCGAATGGAACGACTCCG
>CAZEDA010000144.1:0-8208 GCA_964510915.1 uncultured Rhodocyclaceae bacterium
GGGCTCGTCGGGTGGGCGCGCGGCCACTGGCCCCTCTGGTTTCCCGTCGTCGTGTTCGGGCCCTTCGCGGCCGATGCGACGGTCACGCTCCTGCGCCGGATGCTCCGGGGAGAGCGTTTCTGGCGTCCCCACCGCTCCCACTACTACCAGCGGCTGGTACAGCTGGGCTGGGGGCACAGGCGCACGGCGCTGGCGGCCTACGGGCTGATGGTTCTTTCTGCGGCCGTCGCCATGTTTGCGATGGGGCAGGGGACAGGCCTCCAGATCGCGCTGCTGGCGGCGCTCGCGATTCTCTACGGGGTGGCGGGCATTGCCGTCGACACGGCATGGGGACGCTTCGTGCGGTCGCAGGCGGCGAACGGGGCACCGCATTGACTGTCGGAAGCGGGCGCCGGGCAGGGCGGGCGCGTTGTGGAGGCGGCACCCCGTCTCTACAATTTGCCGGCGGCATTTCCCGTTCCCCGCGCGGGTCGCACCCCCGCGGGCCCGGCCTGAGCCTGCAGAGGCGATGGAAGTCGCCCGGCGGGCTGCACCCCGAGCTGGCGGGCGGGATACCATCGGTCCGGGATCGCGGGCCGGGCGACAATGACGCCGGCGTCCCCGGCGCCCCCGTCCAGGAGAACGACATCGATGAACGACCGGCAGCCCCGGCAGTTTCCGGGATGACCATTTGAACAACCTCAAGGCGTTCGGCCGCAACTTCACCGCCTTCGCGCACGACGTCCTCGCCTGCGCGCTGGCCTGGATCGCGGCCTTCCTGCTGCGCTTCAACTTCGAGGTGCCGGTCGAGTTCCAGGCCAGCATGTGGTCGAAGCTCCTGTGGATCGTGCCGGCGCAGGCGGCCATCTTCTGGCGGCTGAGTCTCTACCGGGGCCTGTGGCGCTACGCGAGCATCACGGATTTCCGCCGCATCCTGGTGGCCGCGGGCATGGGCGCCACGACCATTGCCTTCGTGCTGTTCTTCTTCCAGCTCCGCGAGACGCCGCGCTCCACCCTGATCCTCTACCCGATCCTGCTCACGGTCCTCATGGGCGGCAGCCGCATCCTCTACCGCGCGTGGAAGGAAGGCCATCTCGTGCGGCTGTCGCGCCTCGATGCCAAGCGGGTCGTCGTGCTGGGCGCGGGAAGCGCGGCCGCGCGTCTCCTGGAGACCGTGGCGCGGAGCGAGGACTGGCTGGTGGTCGGTCTGCTCGACGACGATTCCGGCAAGCAGGGGCGCGAGATCCATGGCGTGAAGGTCGTGGGCAAGCTCGACGACCTGCCGCAGCTTGCGCAGACGCTGGACCTCGCGCTGGCCGTGATCGCGTTGCCCGGTCAGGCCCACGGCGTGCGCAAGCGCGCGATCGCGCTGTGCCGCGAAGCGAACGTGAAGGTCATGACAGTGCCTTCGTACGAGGACTTCGTCTCGGGGCGCGTCAGTCTCTCCGCCGTGCGGCCGGTCGAGGTGGACGATCTGCTCGGACGCGATCCGGTCCAGCTCGACGACAGCGGTCTGCGCCAGTGGATACGCGGTTCGGTGGTGATGGTCACGGGGGCCGGCGGCTCGATCGGCTCCGAGCTGTGCCGGCAGATTGCCCGCTATGAGCCGCACACGCTGGTGCTGTTCGAGCAGAGCGAGTTCGCGCTCTACACGATCGAGCAGGAATTCTCGAAGCGGGAGCTTGCCACCCGTCTCGTCTGCATTCTCGGCGACGTGAAGGACGACGACCGCCTGAATGCGGTCATGGCGCAATGGCGGCCCGCGGCCGTCTTCCACGCGGCCGCGTACAAGCACGTGCCCATGGTCGAGACCGCCAATGCCTGGGAAGGTGTGCGGAACAACGTGCTGGGCACCTGGCGCACGGCCCGCGCTGCAGCCGCGCACGGCGTGGACAAGTTCGTCCTCATCTCTACCGACAAGGCCGTGAATCCCACGAGCGTCATGGGCACCAGCAAGCGGCTCGCCGAGATGATCTGCCAGTCGCTGCAGACCACCTCGCGCACGCGTTTCGTCACCGTGCGCTTCGGCAACGTGCTCGGCAGCACGGGCAGTGTGATCCCGAAGTTCCGCGACCAGATCGCCGCGGGCGGACCGGTCACCGTCACCCATGCGGAGATGACCCGGTACTTCATGTCGATCCCGGAGGCCTCGCAGCTGGTGCTGCAGGCGGGCCTCATGGGCAAGGGCGGCGAGATCTTCATCCTCGACATGGGCGAGCCGGTGAAGATCGTCGATCTCGCACGCGAGATGATCCGGCTCTCCGGTCTGTCGGAGGAGGACATCCGCATCGTCTTCACGGGGCTTCGGCCTGGCGAAAAGCTGTTCGAGGAAGTGCTGGCCGACGACGAGACCACGCTGCCCACGCCGCATCCGAAGCTGCGCATCGCCCGCTCGCGCGACGCCGCGCCGGGGCTGCAGGAGGAACTCGGGCGCTGGTTCGAATCGGCGACGCGCGGCGATGACGAGGTGCGCGAGGCCCTGCAGCGCTGGGTGCCGGAGTACACGCCCGTGGCCGGTGCTCCCGCGGTCGATGCCGTGGCGAGTTCCCGCGCCGCGTGAAGCTCTCCGTCATCGTCATCACGAAGAACGAGGAGGCGGCGATCGCCCGCTGCCTCGACTCCGTCCGCTTTGCCGACGAGATCATCGTCGTCGATTCCGGCAGCACGGACCGCACGGTGGCGCTTGCCGAGGCGGCCGGCGCAAAGGTCACCGTCACGGCGGACTGGCCGGGCTTCGGGCCGCAGAAGAATCGCGCCCTGGCCCTCGCCGGCGGCGACTGGGTGTTTTCCATCGATGCCGACGAATGGGTGGAGCCGGCGCTCGCCGAGGAGATCCGATCGGCCGTCAGCCGTGCCGGGGACGTCGTGGCCTACGAACTGCCTCGCTCCTCCAGCTTCTGCGGGCGCGAGATGCGGCATTCCGGCTGGTGGCCGGACCACATCCTGCGACTGTTCCGCCGCGACCGCGCGAGGTTCTCCGACGACATCGTGCACGAGCGGGTGGTGGCCGACGGTCCGGTGGGCAGACTGTCCCACCCCCTGCGCCACGAGTCGTTCGTGAATCTGCACGAGGTCGTCGACAAGATGAACCGCTACTCCACCGCCGGCGCGCAGATGCGCACGACGCGCGGGAAGGGCGGTTCGGTGTCCGGTGCGGTGTTCCACGGGTTCTGGGCGTTCCTGCGCACTTACGTTCTGCGTGCCGGTTTCCTCGATGGCAGGGAAGGGTTCGTGCTCGCCGTCGCCAACGCCGAGGGCACCTACTACCGGTATCTCAAGGCATGGCTCGCGCAGCGGAAAGCGGAGCAATGAGGCTCGCCGTCATCGTGACGACCTACAACCGGCCCGACGCGCTCGCCGCGGTCCTGGCCGGCTACACCGCGCAATCCGTGCGTGACTTCGAACTGATCGTCGCGGACGACGGCTCCACGGCGGATACGCGAAAGGTGGTCGAGCGATTTGCGGCAACGGCCTCCTTCCCGGTCCGGCACGTGTGGCACGAGGACAACGGGTTCCGGGCGGCGGCCATCCGCAACAAGGCTGTGTCCGGGACGGACGCCGACTACATCGTCTTCACCGACGGCGACTGCGTGCCGGGGCCGGACTTCGTGGCGCGTCACCGGTCGCTGGCGGAGGCGGGCTGGTTCGTCGGCGGCAATCGGGTCCTGCTGTCGGAGGCATTCACGAAGCGGGTGCTCGCGGAGCGCGTGCCGGTGGAACGCTGGACCGGAGTCCGGTGGTTTCTCGCGTGGCTGCGCCGCGACGTCAATCGCGTGGCGCCGCTGCTGGACCTCGGCGAAGGCGCCTGGCGCAAGCGCGAGCCGATGCGCTGGGAGGGGCTCAAGACCTGCAACCTGGCGGTGTGGCGGCGGGATCTCGTCGCGGTCAACGGCCTGGACGAGGCTTACACCGGCTGGGGCATGGAGGATTCCGACCTCGTCGTGCGTCTGCAGCGCGCGGGCGTACATCACAAGAATGGCCGCTTCGCAGTGCCGGTGTTCCACCTCTGGCACCGGGAGAACGACCGCTCGAAGCTGCCCGAGAACCAGGCGCGCCTGCGCGAAGTCATGCAATCCGACCGGGTCCGCTCGCGACTGGGCCTGGACCAGTATGCTTCGGGTCTCGCAACGGCCCTGGAGGGCGGGACTTGAAGGTTCTGGTCACCGGCACTGCCGGATTCATCGGCATGCATGCCGCGCACCGTCTGCTGGATCGCGGTCACGACGTCACCGGCGTGGACAGCCTCACGGACTACTACGACGTCGCGCTGAAGCGTGCGCGGCTCGCGACGCTCCGTCCGCACCGCAGCTACACCCACATCGAACGCGATCTGTGCGATGCCGCTGCCGTCGAGGAGATCTTCGCGGGGGCGGCGTTCGATCGTGTGATCCACCTCGCGGCGCAGCCGGGCGTGCGCTACTCGCTGGAGAACCCCCGCTCCTACATCGACCGCAACATCACCGCGTTCCTGAATGTCCTGGAGGCGTGCCGGCATCACCGGACGCCGCATCTCGTCTACGCGAGCAGTTCCAGCGTCTACGGCGGCAACACGAAGCTTCCGTTCCACGAGAGCGATCCGGTCGATCATCCGGTGAGTCTCTATGCGGCCACCAAGCGCGCGAACGAGCTGATGGCGCACACGTACAGTCACCTGTTCGGGCTGCCGACGACCGGCCTGCGCTTCTTCACGGTCTACGGGCCGTGGGGCCGGCCGGATATGTCCCCGGTGCTGTTCGCCCGCGCCATCGCCGAGGGCAGGACGATCAGGCTCTTCAATTTCGGGAAGTCGCGCCGCGACTTCACCTTCGTGGACGACATCGTCGAAGGAGTCGTCCGGGTCATGGATCACATCCCCGTGCCTTTGCCGGCAGGGGCAGGCGGCGCGTCTCCCGCCACGAGCTGGGCGCCGTACCGCGTGTTCAACATCGGCAATCACGATTCCGTGGAAGTGTCGCGCTTCCTCGGGCTCCTGGAGGACGCGCTGGGCCGCAAGGCCATCGTCGATCCGCAGCCCATGGAGCCGGGGGATGTCGAAGCCACCTACGCTGACGTCGACGCGCTGGCCGATGCCGTGGGCTTCGCGCCGTCGACCTCCATCGAGGAAGGCGTCACGCGATTCATCGCGTGGTTCCGGGACTACTACAAGGTGGCGGGGTGATGAAGTTCGGGCTGGATGCCCTCTACGTGATCAATGTGCGCAGCTTCGAAGAGCGCCGGATGCACGTCACCCGTGAACTCGCCCGTTTCGGTCTCGAGGCGGAGTTCATCCACGAACTGGATACCGTGGATCTGACGCCCGAGCTGGAGCGCGAGTGGTTCACGCCGGACAACGACCTCCGGCCGAACCAGAAGTCCTGCGCGCTGAAGCACGTGGCCGCCATCCGCCGCGTGCGGGATCGCGGGCAGGAACGTGCCCTCATCCTCGAGGACGACGTCGTGCTGTCGCCGGACTTCGGCGAAGGGGTGGAGGCCGCCCTGCGCGAAGCCGTCCGGTGGCCGGAGCCTCGCGTGATCTTCATCGGGTCGGGCGGCAACTTCTACACGCCGCGCAGTCAGCGCGTGGAGGGCCAGCGCCTCTACCCGGCGCAGCGCGGCCGCTTCGGTGACTCCTACATTCTCGGCGCCCGGACCGCCGGCATGCGGCTCGACTGGATCGCCGGGCACCGCATCACCAAGCCCATCGACAATCAGTTCGAGGAGATCGACAAGGCGCTGGGCATCGCGATGCTCTGGCTGGAGGAGCCGGTGGTGGAGCAGGGCAGCAAGAACGGCCTGTTCCAGTCCATGGTGGAACCGGCCCCGCCCCCCGCCCTGCAGCGACTCAAGTTCGGCTGGGAAAAGCTGCGGCGCAAGTACCTCTACCAACTCTGGCGTTGACCCCGACTTGACCACCTATACGGATTTCCCCGCGCACGCTGCCGCCCCCGAGCTGTCCCGCTGGAGCGCGCGAGCGCTCGACGTGGCGCGGGTCGCGGCCATCGTCGCCGCTGTTGCCATTCCCGTTTCCACCGCGCTCGTGAGCACGGCGTGTGGTGTGCTGCTGCTCGCGATCCTGTTCTCCGGTCAGGCGCATCGCGTGATCGGCACGGCCTTCCGTCAGCCCCTCGGTCTCGCCATCCTGATCTTCTTCGCAGTCGTCGCGCTCGGGATGCTCCACGGGCCCGCGGAGTGGCAGGGCCGTTTCGAGAGTCTCTGGAGCTGGCGCAAGCTCGGGTATGCCTTTCTGCTGCTCGGTCTGTTCGGAGACGATGTCTGGAAGAAGCGCTTCGTGTGGGCCTTCGCGCTCGCGGCGCTGGTCGGTGTCGTGGCCTCGTTCGTGGCGTTCGCGGGTTGGATACCGTCGCGGCCCAATCACGAGATCGGCGTGCTGTTCCAGAACCACACGACGCAGGGACTCTTCTTCTCGGTCGGCATTGTCTGCTGTGCGCAGCTGCTGATCATTTCCCGGGGCGTCCCGAGAATTCTCATGGGCGTCGCGGTCGTGCTGCTGGTGCTCAACATCCTGTTCGTGTCGCCGGGACGCAGCGCCTATCTCGTGCTGATGGCCATTCCGGTCGTGATGGGCGTGCAGCGCTTCGGCCTGCGCAAGGTGCCGGCGGTTGGTGCGGTGGTCGTCGTGCTCTGCCTGGCTGCCTATCAGTTCTCGCCGCTCCTTCACGACCGCGTGAACCTCGCCTGGAAGGAGGTGATGACGCACAACGAATCCGAGATCCTCACTTCGGTCGGATTCCGTGCCGTCGTCTACCGCAACACGCTGGAGCTGATCGCGGCCAATCCGATCGTCGGCTACGGCACCGGCAGCTTCCGGAACATCTACTCGGACCACGTGAAGACGCGCTACACCGACTGGCGGGGTGAGGGCACGGCGGACCCGCACAATCAGTACATGCTGGTCACGATGGAGACCGGCGTCATCGGCCTCGCCGCATTCCTCGGCGTGATGTTCTTCGCCCTGCGCCGGGCTCGAGACCGGACCGTGTGGTCCTGGGTCGGTGCGACGGTCCTCGTCGGCTGGATGCTCACCAGCCTGTTCAACTCCCACTTCCGAACCTTCCCGGAAGGTCACATGGTATCGCTCGTCCTCGGGGCGATGCTCGCGTCGCGGCGGGAGCCCGCGTCGCCCTCCTGAAGGCGGTCGAGGCGATGGCAACGAGTCCGGCTCCGCAGCGCGTGCTCGTGGTCTGCACGCGCCGCATCGGCGACGTGCTGCTCGTGACACCGCTCATCCGCAGTCTCAGGCGTGCGTGGCCCGGGGCTGTGATCGACGTCATGGTGTTTCGCGGAACCGAGGGCGTGCTTGCCGGCAACCCGGATGTCTCGGGCGTACTCACGGTGGGCGAGCGGGACCGTTTCGGCGACCGGCTGCGGACGTTCCGCGAGACCTGGCGGCGATACGACCTCGCCTGCAGCGCGCAGACCTCGGATCGTACGACGCTCTATGCATGGGCTGCCGGGCGCCGCGCCGTCGGCCTGCTGGATCCGGACAAGGCGCCCGCGTGGAAGCGGGCGTTGCTCTCCTCGTGGGCACCTTTCGACAATCTCAACGTGCACACCGTGGTGGCCGGGCTCGCACTGTGTGATCTCCTCGGCATCGCCAGACATCACGATGTGGTGGCAGCCTGGCGTCCGGAGGACGCGGGCGGGGCCGATGCCCTGGTCCCGCCCGGAACGGTACACGCGGTGCTGCACGTGACGCCGAAGTTTGCGTACAAGGGCTGGACCCGGGAGGGCTGGCAGGCCCTTGCGACGTGGCTGCTTTCCGAAGGCCTGCGGCCGGTGATCTGCGCCGGCGGAGAAGAATCGGAACGCCGCTACGTTGCCGAAGTGTGCGCGGCGGTGCCCGGCGCGCTGGATGCCGCGGGCAAGCTGTCGCTGGGGGCTCTGGGATCACTCATCGCGAGGTCCCGCCTCTACGTCGGCACCGACACGGCGGTCACGCACCTCGCCGCGGCCACTGGTGTGCCGACCCTGGCGCTCTTCGGTCCTTCCAATCCGGTCAAGTGGGGACCGTGGCCGGCGGGATGCACGGCGGAGCCGAGCCCCTGGACCATGGTCGGCACGCAGCATTCGGGGAACGTGACGCTGCTGCAGGGCGAGGCGGAGTGCGTGCCGTGTCTGCTGGAAGGGTGCGACCGGCATGTGGACAGCCTGAGCCGCTGTCTGCAGGAACTGCGCGCCGCGCGGGTGATCGAGGAAGCGCGCAAGCTCCTGTCGGCATAGTGCGGCCGG
>CAZEDA010000145.1:0-8199 GCA_964510915.1 uncultured Rhodocyclaceae bacterium
CTGATTCGGGACACCAGCACCTGATACGGACATGAGCATGGCATCCACATCCCAAGTTTCCTCCGGTGGCGAGGCTTCATCGTCGCTGCCGTTGTCTGCCGTGGCTCGACTCGAGCGGTCTCGGGAGGCGCTGAGATCTGCGCTTCTCGCGCCCGCCTCGGACCCGAACGCCGAGGGGAACACGACACCACCGGGGCTCTCCCGGACTCTGAGTTCACTCCCCGTGATCGGCGTACTGGTTGACGCGCTGAGATCGTGGTGGCACCGGCATCCGGCGAGAGTCGCCACGACTCTCGCGGGATCCGCCGCGCAATCGGTGCTGAAGCCGGTCGCTTATCGGCATCCGGTGGCCCTGGTGGTCGGCGCTGCTGCGATCGGTGCCGGCCTCGTCGCGGTCAAGCCCTGGCGATGGGGGATCCGACCGGCGTTTCTTGCCGGGTTTCTCCCTCCTCTGATGGCCTCCGCGATGGGCCGGATTCCTGCCGAAACCTGGTCCTCCCTTCTCGCCATGATGATGGCTCCGACCCGCACGACCGAAGTGCCCAGGCCGGCGGAGACGCCTGTCACAACGGCGCAGGAGTGGCCCGTCTGAGCCGGCTCCCGTCACTCGCGGTCCGCCTCTCGTCTTCGCAGCCGCCAGTCGCGCTCCGATTGTCCGACGGTCCTTCACGGTTTCGTTGCGCTCTGCGCAGGATGTTCCTGAATGTCTGATGTTGCCGCCGGCGTGCGCGCCGCCCTTCTTCGACTCCGCTACTGGCGACCGGCACAGGGCCGGCTGACCGCATGGGCGCGCACGAACGCCGTCGACGAACCGCCGTTGCGTTCGGAGCTGTTCAGCGCCGACCAGATGGCGCAGCACGGCAAGGCCCTCGCGGCCACCCACTCCCTGGCGCCGGGACGCGGTACGGACCAGCTGCTCGCGCGGCTCATGTCCAACGAGTCGGTACTCATCGGCGTTTGCCGGCTGCTGACTTCGGCGCTGACGCAGAACCGCCGCATCGTGCCGGCCGGGGAATGGCTCCTCGACAACTTCTACCTCATCGAGGAACAGATCCGCACGACCCGTCGTCACCTGCCGAGGGACTACAGCCGGGAATTGCCGAGGCTCGGGCCCGGGCGGTCACAGGGACAGCCCCGCGTGCACGATCTCGCTCTGGAGGTCGTGGCCCATGGGGATGGTCGGGTCGATGCGGAAACGCTCAACCGATTCGTCGTGGCATACCAGACCGTCACCCCGCTCACGCTGGGTGAGTTGTGGGCGATCCCCATCATGCTGCGGCTCGCCGTAATCGAGAACCTGCGCCGGGTCGGGGTACGCATCGCCGACGGCTGGACCGAACGCAACCTTGCAGGCGCGTGGGCCGATCGCATGTCGGCGATCGCCGAGTCGGACCCCAAGAGTCTCATCCTCGTGATCGCCGACATGGCGCGCTCGAACCCGCCCATGGTCAGCGCGTTCGTTGCCGAACTCACCCGCCGGCTGCAGGGACGCGGACCGGCACTGGCCCTGCCGCTCACCTGGATCGAGCAGCGTCTGTCCGAGGCGGGACTGACGACCGATCAGCTGGTGCAGTCGGAGAATCAGCAGCAGGCCGCCGACCAGGTGTCCATCAGCAACAGCATCGGCAGCCTCCGGGTGCTGAGTGCGCTGGACTGGCGCGAGTTCGTGGAGTCGGTCAGCGTCGTCGAGAGCACGCTGCGCGAAGATCCCGACGGCGTCTACGCACAAATGGATTTTGCGACGCGCGACCGGTATCGGCATGCAACGGAGGCGCTGTCACGGCGTGGCGCCCTGTCGGAAGCGGAGGTCGCCCGTCTCGCCGTGTCGCTCGCGCAGAACGCCGGGGCGGCCGGACCGGACCTGGGCGCCGGCAGGCTCGAAAGACATGTCGGCCACTATCTCGTCGGCAAAGGCCTCCCCGCGCTCGAACAGGCGGCGGGCATTCGAACCTCGGTCCTGCGGTCGTGGCGCCTGGCGGCACGCCGTGTCGCACTGCTGCCGTTCCTCGGCGCCATCGGCCTGCTCACCGCGGCGGCGACGTGGCTTCTCGTCGCGCAGTGGCAGGCTGCGGGCCTGGACAACCGGATGGACTGGCCTGTGGCCGTGCTTGCCATGCTGGTCGCCAGCCAGCTGGCCGTCAGCCTGGTCAACTGGACGACGACGCTCGTGGTGAAGCCCTCGCTCCTGCCACGGATGGACTTCGAGAAAGGCATCCCCCGCGAATCGCGGACGCTCGTCGTCGTTCCGACGATGCTGACAAGCGAACGGGGCCTGGAATCGCTTGTCGAGGCCCTCGAAGTGCGGTTTCTCGCCAACCGCGACCGCTCGCTGCACTTCGGGTTGCTGACGGACTTCGGGGATGCCGACACCGAGTGTCTCCCCGAGGACGCTGCGCTCGTCGACATCGCGGCTGCGAAGATTGAAGCACTCAACGAGAAGTACGCCCACGATGATCCCGAGGCCGACGGCCTGCCGTTCTGCCTGTTCCATCGCGCGCGCCGGTGGAACCCCGGCGAGCGGCTGTGGATGGGCTACGAGCGCAAGCGCGGCAAGCTGGCGGACCTGAACGCTCTGCTGCGGCCGGACGGGCGGTCGCTCCCGTCGGGCTTCTCCCGCATCGTCGGTGACCTCGGCGTGCTGTCGCAGGTGCGTTACGTCATCACTCTGGACACGGACACCCAGTTGCCGCGGGACGCGGCGAGACAGTTCGTCGGCGCGATGTCGCACCCGATGAACCGGCCCCGCTACGACGCGATCGCCGGAAGGGTCACCGAGGGCTACGGCATTCTCCAGCCGCGCGTCTCCATCTCGCTGCCGGGCACGAACCGATCGCGCTACGCGCGACTGCATGGCGGCGAGCCGGGCATCGACCCCTATACCCGGGCCGTGTCGGACGTCTATCAGGACGTCTTCGGCGAAGGGTCGTTCATCGGCAAGGGCATCTACGACATCGATGCCTTCGAGCAGACCCTGGCAGGGCGATTCCCCGAGAACAGCATCCTCAGCCACGATCTGCTCGAAGGCTGCTACGCCCGTGCCGGCCTGCTGAGCGACGCCGAATTGGTCGAGGAGTTTCCGCCCCGCTACGACGCGGATGTCAGCCGGCGGCACCGTTGGATTCGCGGCGACTGGCAGCTCGCCGGGTGGGTGCTGCGCCGCGTATGGGGCGTGCAGGAGGAAACGGACGGCAGGCGCATCCCTCTGCGCGAGCGCAATCCGCTCTCCGCATTGTCACAGTGGAAACTCATCGACAACCTGCGTCGCAGTCTCGTTCCGGCCGCGCTCACCACGCTGTTCGTGGCGGGCTGGCTGCTGCTGCCTGCTGCCGGCGCCTGGACCGCCACGCTACTGGGGCTCGTGATTTTGCCGCGCGCCTGTGCACTTCTCCTCGAAGCCTTGCGCAAGCCGCGCGACATGCTTGCCGGACAGCACGCGAGAGCGGTGGGTCGATCGATCAGACGCGGCGTCTCCCAGGTCGTGTTCGATCTGGTCTGTCTGCCTTACGAGGCTTACTACAGCCTCGACGCGATCGTGCGCACGGGCTGGCGAATGCGTGTCAGCCGGCGCCGCCTGCTCGAGTGGAAGCCGTCGGGGTCGGCGGAGCAGGATCGGCTCCGTCCCGATGTGGGGGCCCTCGCCTCGAGCTTCCGCTCCATGTGGATTGCGCCAGTTCTGGCAACCGGCGTCGCGGTCCAGCTCGGCCTGACGGCCCCTGCCGCACTCGCCATCGCTGCTCCCCTCCTGCTGCTCTGGTTCACCTCGCCGGTCTCCGCCTGGTGGATCAGTCTGCCTGTTTCGGAGGGTCGCCCGGCACTGACGCGGCAGCAGGTGACCTTCCTTCGCACGATCGCCAGGCGGACCTGGGCGTACTTCGACAATCTCGTGGTCGCGGATGACCACTGGCTGCCGCCGGACAACTACCAGGAATACCGCGTGATATCGGTGGCGCACCGCACCTCGCCGACCAACATGGGAATGTCTCTGCTGGCCACGCTGTCCGCGCACGACTTCGGCTATGTGCATGCAGGGCAACTGGTCGAGCGCACCGCGAATACGCTGGCCACCATGGCGGCGCTGACGAAGTACCGCGGACACTTCTACAACTGGTACGACACCCAGACTCTCGAGCCGCTCGCCCCGCTCTACGTCTCGACGGTCGACAGCGGCAACCTCGCCGGGCACCTCCTCACGCTGCGCGCCGGCCTGCTGGAGATAGCGGATGTCCCGCTGATCGGCATGACGCTCTTCGAGGGCCTCCGCGACACGCTGGGCGTGATCATCGCCGCGGAGCCGGGGCCGGCGGCAGGCGTCGCGATCCAGGCGTTCCAGGACGCGCTGCCCCTCGCCCCGGGTCCGGTGACACTTTGGGGGGCTCGATCCCTGCTCATCCGGCTGGCGACGCTCGCCACGGAGATCGGCGCGAAAATCCCGCCGCCCCGCGCGGAAGAACAGCGCACGCCGGGCAATGACGCCGCCGATTGGGCGCATGCGCTGGTCGTGCAGTGCCAGTCCGCGACGGTCGATCTCACCTTCCTCGCGCCGTGGCTCCTGCTTCCGCCCGCGCCCCGCGGACTCGAGGCATTCGGGGACATCTGCAACATCCCGACGCTGCGGGAGTTTGGTGCGCTCGACGCAGACCACTCGAACGACATCGAGCGGCGCCTGGCGGTGGGCACCACGCCTCGCCAGCGGGTCTGGCTGACCGATCTCAACCGCTGCCTCGTCGAAGGCTGCGAGCGGGCTCGCGAACGGGTCGCCGAGCTCGACCGGCTGGCGGCACAGGCTGGCGATCTGGCTTCGATGGACTACGACTTCCTGTACGACCGCGCGCGCCACCTGCTGAACATCGGCTTCAATGTGAGCGAGCGGCGTCTCGACGCGGGCTACTACGATCTGCTCGCCTCGGAGGCACGGCTGGGCTGCTTCGTCGGGATCGCCCAGGGGCAGTTGCCGCAGGAGAGCTGGTTCGCGCTGGGCAGGCTGCTGACCATCGCCGGCGCGGAGCCCGTGCTGCTGTCGTGGAGCGGCTCGATGTTCGAGTATCTGATGCCGATGCTGGTGATGCCCTGCTACGCCAACACGCTGCTCGACCAGACGGCGCGCGCCGCCGTGACCCGCCAGATCGACTACGGTCGGCAGGTCGATGGTCCGTGGGGGGTGTCCGAGTCGGGATACAACGCCGTCGACGTGCACCTGAACTACCAGTACCGCGCCTTCGGGGTGCCCGGTCTGGGTCTCAAACGGGGTCTGGCCGAGGACCTCGTGGTGGCGCCCTATGCTTCGGCTCTGGCGCTGATGGTGTACCCCGCAGCGGCCTGCGCCAATCTGCAGCGCCTCGCGGCCGACGGCGTGGTCGGCCGGTTCGGCTTCTACGAAGCCATCGACTTCACCCCCTCCCGACAGCGGCGCGGTCAGACCAGCACGGTAGTGCGGTCCTTCATGGCGCACCACCAGGGCATGAGCCTGCTGGCGATCGAGGCCGTGGTGCTCGACCACCCGATGCGACGGCGCTTCGAATCCGAGCGCCTGTTCCAGGCGGTCATGCTGCTCCTCCAGGAACGGGTGCCCAAGGCCACCGCGCTGTTCCCGCACACCGCCAGGCGATTCGATGCGCGACCCGCACTCGATGCCGTGGCGCTGCCGGTACGCGCCTTCCGGAATCCCGACACGCCGGTTCCGGAGGTGCAGCTTCTGTCCAACGGGCGATATCACGTCATGGTGACGCAGGCGGGCGGCGGCTACAGCCGGTGGAAGGATCTCGCCGTCACGCGCTGGCAGGAGGACGTGACCTGCGACGACCGCGGGGCCTTCTGCTACGTCCGCGACCGGAACAGCGGCACCTTCTGGTCGACCGCGTATCAGCCTACGCGGCGCCGCCCCGAAAGCTATGAGGCGGTCTTTTCCGAAGGACGGGCGGAGTTCCGCCGCCGCGACGTGGCGGTCGGCGACTCGGGGGATTTCGAGACCCACACGGAGATCGTCGTCTCCCCGGAGGACGATATCGAGCTGAGACGCGTGCGCATCACCAACCGGTCCCGGCGCCGCGCGGAGATCGACGTCACGAGCTACGCGGAAGTGGTCATCGCACCGCCGGCCTCCGATTCCCTGCACCCCGCCTTCAGCAACCTGTTCGTGCAGACCGAGATCGTGCGCGAGCGCCACGCGATCGTCTGCACGCGCCGGCCCCGCTCCCGCGATGAGTCGTCGCCGTGGATGCTGCACCTCATGACCGTGCACGGCGCCGACGCGACCGAGGTGTCGTACGAGACCGACCGCATGCGCTTTCTGGGCCGCGGGCGCCGCGCCGAGTCGCCGCGCGCCATGATCGAGGACTCGCCGCTCGCGGGCACCGAAGGCTCGGTCCTGGATCCGATCGTCGCGATCCGGCATTGCCTTGCGCTGGAACCGGAGCAGTCCGTGACGATCGACATCGTCTCGGGCATGGCGGACTCGCGCGATCTCGCGCTGGGCCTCATCGACAAGTACCAGGACCGTCATCTGGCGGATCGGGTCTTCGATCTGGCGTGGACCCACAGCCAGGTAGTGCTGCGGCAGCTGAATGCGAGCGAGGCGGACTCTCAGCTGCACGCGCGACTGGCAAGTTCCGTCATCCATGCCGATGCGGCGCTGCGGGCGGACTCCCGCGTGCTGCTGCGCAACCGGCGCGGCCAGTCCGGACTGTGGGGATACGCAATCTCCGGGGATCTGCCCATCGTTCTGCTGCAGATCGGCGATGCCGCCGGGATCGAACTCGTGCGGCAGCTCGTGCAGGCCCATGCCTACTGGCGGCTCAAGGGCCTCGCCGTGGACCTCGTGATCTGGAACGAGGATCACGCGGGCTACCGCCAGAGACTGCAGGAACAGATCATCGGGCTCATCACCTCGGGCATCGAGGCGAGCGTGATCGATCGTCCCGGCGGCATCTTCGTGCGTTCCGCGGAGCAGATCTCGGGCGAGGATCGGGTCCTGTTCGAGTCCGTCGCCCGGGTCCTGATCAGCGACTCGCGCGGGACGCTGGCGGAGCAGCTCGACCGTCGTCCCGTGGCGGAGCCTCCCATGCCACGCTTCGTGCCGACTCGGCAGATGCGCCCGGAAACCGCCGCCCCGCAGGTGTTGCAGGCCTCGCGCAGCCTGCGCCTGTTCAACGGGCTGGGCGGCTTCGCGCCGGACGGTCGCGAGTACGTCATCGTCCTGGCGCCAGGCCAGGTGACGCCCGCGCCGTGGGTCAACGTGCTGGCGAACGCGGACTTCGGCTCGGTCGTGTCCGAGAGCGGCGCCGCCTACACGTGGAGCGAGAATGCCCACGAGTTCCGCCTCACGCCGTGGCACAACGATGCCGTGTCCGACCCGTCGGGCGAAGCGCTGTATCTCCGGGACGAAGAGACGGGACAGGTGTGGTCGCCCTCGCCTTTCCCCGTTCGCGGTCCGGGCACCTACGTGACCCGGCACGGCTTCGGCTACAGCGTGTTCGAAACGGTCGCGGACGGCATCGCCTCGAGCCTGACGGTGCATGTCGCCCCCGACGCCGCCGTCAAGTTCCTGACGCTCACGCTCACCAATGGCTCCGGCCGGTCGAGGAGACTCTCCGCCACGGCATTCGTCGAGTGGGTGCTGGGCGATCTCCGCGCGAGATCGGCGATGCACATCTGCACCGGCAGCCTCGGACAGGGCGGCGCCCTCACCGCCTGGAACGCCTACAGCACGGAGTTCGCCGATCGCGTTGCGTTTCTCGATGTGGACGATCCGGGACGCACCGTGACCGGAGATCGGACGGAGTTCCTGGGCCGGAACGGCTCCCTGCAGCGACCCGCCGCGATGCGCCGGACGAAGCTCTCGGGTCGCACCGGTGCCGGACTCGATCCGTGCGGTGCGATCCAGGTGTCCTGCGAACTGGCCGAGGGGCAGTCACGGACGATCGTGTTCCGCCTCGGCGTCGGCCGCGATGCCCAGGATGCCGCGGCGCTTCTGCAGCGGTACCGTGGCTCGCACGCGCAGCAGGCGGCACTCGCCGCCACGGGCGAGTTCTGGCTGCAGACGCTCGGCGCCGTGCAGGTGGAAACGCCGGATCTCGCGGTCGACATGCTGGCCAACGGCTGGCTCGTCTACCAGACGCTCGCCTGCCGCCTGTGGGCGCGAAGCGGGTTCTACCAGTCGGGGGGAGCCTTCGGCTTTCGCGACCAGCTGCAGGACACCATGGC
>CAZEDA010000146.1:0-8116 GCA_964510915.1 uncultured Rhodocyclaceae bacterium
GCGAGCCGAACACGCCGCGGTAGGTGTGCAGCTCGTCCACGACGACATAGCGCAGGGACTCGAAGAACTGCGCCCACTTGGTGTGATGGGGCAGGATGCCCTGGTGCAGCATGTCGGGATTCGAGACGACGATGTCGCCGTGGGTACGTACCGCACGGCGGGCGTCGCCCGGGGTATCACCGTCGAACGTCATGGCGCGGATACCGAGTTGACCCGCCGCGTTGAGTTCGAGGATCTCGGCGACCTGGTCCTGCGCGAGGGCCTTGGTCGGGAACAGATAGAGCGCCTTGCCCTGCCCCGCGAGCACGGACTGGATCACGGGCAGGTTGTAGCAGAGCGTCTTGCCCGATGCGGTGGGCGTGACCACCACCACGTGCCGGCCTGCCGCGACGTGGTCCCAGCATTCCGCCTGATGGCTGTAGAGCCGGGAGATGCCGCGTTCACGCAGCGCGCCGGCGAGGCACGGGTCGAGCCCTGCGGGGAATTCCGCATAGCGCGCCGGACGAGCCGGCGTGATGCGCTCGGCCACGATGCGGTCCGCATAGCGCCGCAGGAACGCATCCGCCAGCGCGTCGGCATCGCTCGGCCGCAGCGAGAACCCGTCGACATCGCCGAGATCGGAGAAAAGATCTGCCCCACCACCACCCGAATGTTCCATGGCCGCCTCCCCTGACATCCCGATTGTGGGGAGGGGGGTGGCTCACCAGGTGAGCCAGGGGGCGTGTGAAGGGTGAAGGGTGAAGGGTGAAGGGTGAAGGGTGAAGGGTGAAGGGTGAAGTTGGACAGGGGCGATGGAGAAGTTCCGCGCTCCGTAGCCCGGACGAGCGCCGCAAGGTGCGACTCCGGGGCAACGCCGCAAGCTCCACCACCGCGTCCCGGAGTCGGGGCGAACGCCCCTCGTCCGGGCTACGGCAGACCCATCGAGACACCGCGTAGCCCGGACGAGCGCCGCAAGGTGCGACTCCGGGGCAACGCCGCAAGCTCCACCACCGCGTCCCGGAGTCGGGGCGAACGCCCCTCGTCCGGGCTACGCGTGTTGCGGTCCGGACGAGGGCCGAACGGCCCTGGGACCACCCGGCGAGACACCCGCTTTGTGGGGAAAACAGGAAGGAGCGCGAAGTCACCTCCGCGCTCCGGGACCTCAGCAGCCGAGCGCCTCGGCCAGCGCCGTGAACGAAGGCACGGCGAGGTCCACTTCGCCGGCGGGCTTGGTCTCGCCCGTGTTGAGGCCGAACTCGTTCGGCTGGGCAACGAAGGCAGTCTTGAGACCAACGGCGCGCGCCGCCTGCAGATCGTTGCTGTGCGCCGCGACCATCATGGTCTGCTCGGGCTTGAGATTGAAGGCTTCCGCCGCGGCCAGATACACGATGGGCTTCGGCTTGTAGTCGCGGGCGATCTCCGCACCCAGGATGGCGTCCCAGCGGAAGTCGTTGCGGCGGGCGAGATCGGCCATCAGCGCGATGTTGCCGTTGGAGCACGGCGCGAGGAGGAAGCGCTTGCGCAGGCGCATCTGGGCGTACGGCACATCGGGCCAGGCGTCGAGACGGTGCCAGGCCAGATTGAGTTCCTGCAGGACGGGCTCCTCGACCTTCTCCAGGCCGAATCGCGGACGGATGCGCTCGAGCATGACGCGATGGATGAAGTCGAGCTTCGAGAACGGGATGCGGCCGGAACGGACTTCTTCCATGGCCGGCTGATACTCGGCACGCCAGGCGTCGGCGAAGGCGATCCAGTCGAGCGAGTAGCCGAGCGGTCCGAGGATGCTCTTGGACTCGCGCGCCACACCGGTACGCCAGTCGACCATCGTCCCGAACACGTCGTAGATCAGCGCCTTCACTTCCTTCATCGGTCCTCCTGAGTGGTGGTCGGCCCGTGCGCGCGAGATCGGGCTCGTGGCCGCAACCGCGAACAGGGATGTGCCGCCGACGAGTAGCCGGCGACGCGTGGTGTTGGTCATGCCTAGTTTCCTCCTGTGAGATCGAAAACGGGGTCAGCGGTGGGAGCCTGCCCCAAGTGCGTTGCACACTGCGCCTGTCACCTGCTCGGTCGTTGCCGAACCGCCGAGATCGCGCGTGTGCAGCGACGGGTCTGCCGTCACCTTCTCGATGGCCGCCATCAGGCGGCTCGCAGCTGCCGGCTCGCCGACGTGCTCGAGCAGCATGACCGCGGACCAGAAAGTCCCGACGGGATTGGCCAGACCCTTTCCCATGATATCGAAAGCCGAGCCGTGGATCGGCTCGAACATGGAGGGAAAACGCCGCTGCGGGTCTATGTTACCCGTGGGCGCGATGCCGAGGCTCCCGGCCAGCGCGGCAGCGAGGTCGCTCAGGATGTCAGCGTGGAGGTTGGTGGCGACGATCGTGTCGAGGGTCGCGGGACGGTTCACCATCCGGGCCGTTGCGGCATCCACCAGTTCCTTGTCCCACTTCACGTCGGGGAAGTCCCGGGAGACCGACACGGCGATCTCGTCCCACATCACCATCGCATGGCGCTGCGCGTTGGACTTGGACACCACCGTGAGCTGCTTGCGCGGACGCGAGCGCGCCAGCTCGAAGGCGTAGCGGATGATCCGCTCCACGCCCGAACGCGTCATGATCGTGACGTCCGTCGCGGCTTCGTTCGGGAAGCCCTGGTGCACGCGGCCACCGGCGCCGGAGTACTCGCCCTCGGAGTTCTCGCGCACGATCACCCAGTCGAGGTCGCCGGGCGCGCAGCGCTTGAGGGGCGAGTCGATGCCCGGAAGGATTCGCGTCGGACGCACGTTGGCGTACTGGTCGAATCCCTGGCAGATCCGCAGGCGCAGCCCCCAGAGCGTCACATGGTCGGGAATGTCCGGGTCTCCCGCAGAGCCGAAGAGGATCGCGTCCTTGCCGCGCAGCCGGTCCAGACCGTCCTCCGGCATCATCCGGCCGTGACGGCGGTAGTAGTCACCGCCCCAGTCGAAATCCTCGAATTCGAACTTCAATGCCGGATCGTTGGCGGCAAGGGCCTCGAGGACCCGGCGGCCGGCGGGAACGACTTCCTTGCCGATTCCGTCTCCGGGGATGGTGGCGATGCGGTGGATCTTCACGGGCGCGGCTCCTGGATTGGCAGAGCGTTACTGTAGGATCGGAAAGCCCGACGGATTCGGCCCGGAAGTGAATCCATCGTTAACTTTCGTTCAACAATGCTCCCGCCATGTCCGCTCCCGTTCCCCCCGCCGATCTGGGCTTCTTCTCCGTACTGGCCGCCTCGGGCAGCCTGGGCGCGGCCGCCCGCGAACTCGGAGTGACGACGCCTGCCGTCAGCAAGCGGCTCGCGCAGATGGAGGCCCGCCTCGGCGTCGCGCTGGTGACTCGCACCACGCGCCGCATGAGCCTCACGCCCGAGGGCGAGGTGTACCTCGACTACGCGCGCCGCATCCTGGGCGAACTGGACGAACTCGCCCAGGAACTCGGCCAGGCCCGGGCAGTGCCTCGCGGTCTTCTGCGGGTAAACGCGACGCTCGGATTCGGCAGACGGCACATCGCGCCGCTGATCTCGCGGTTCGCGAGGAAGTATCCGGACGTGGAGGTCCAGCTGCAGCTGTCGGTGAATCCGCCGCCGCTCACCGACGACACCTTCGACGTGTGCGTCCGCTTCGGCGCCCCGCCCGACTCACGGGTAGTTGCCCGGCGCCTCGCGCCCAACCGACGGCTCCTGTGCGCCTCGCCTGCCTACCTCGCGAAGCACGGCCACCCGCGCGTCCCGAACGACCTCACCCGCCACAACTGCATCGGCATCCGGCAGGGTGACGAAGCCTACGGCGTGTGGACCCTTTCGGGCGGACGGCCGCGCCGCAGCGTGGCGTCGGTGAAGGTACGCGGGACACTCACGACGAACGATGGCGAGATCGCCGTGGGTTGGGCTCTGGACGGTCACGGCATCCTGATGCGGGCGCAGTGGGACATCGACCATCATCTGCGCAGCGGCCGGCTGGTGCAGGTGCTGCCGGGCTACGGGACGCCTGACGCCGACATCTACGCCGTGTATCCGCAGCAGCGTCAGACGGTCAGTCGCGTCAGGGTGTTCGTGGACTTTCTGGCGGCAAACTTCGAAAAGAGCTTCGCGAAGGAATGATCCGGAAGCCGTGCCGGCAGGTCAGCGAGTCGTATCGCCGGAGACATCCATCGCGGCCAGCCGATCGAGCGCTTCGCCCGTGACCCGGAAGTTGGTCCAGTCTTCCATCGGGGTGGCGCCGAGGGACTTGTAGAAGTCCCAGGCCGGCGTGTTCCAGTCGAGCGCGGACCATTCGAAGCGGCCGCACCCGCGCGCCTTCGCGATGCGGGCGCACGCGAGCAGCAGCGCCTTGCCATAGCCTTTGCCCCGGTGGACCGGCGGCACGAAGATGTCCTCCAGCCACAGGCCATGGCGGCCCAGGAAGGTGGAGAAGTTGTGAAAGTACACGGCAAAGCCGACCGCCTCTCCGCCCGCATAGGCCAGAAGCACCTCCGCGCCGGGTCTGGCACCGAACAGCGACTCGCGCAGGGAGTCCTCCGTCGCCACGACCAGGTGCGTCAGCTTCTCGTACTCGGCCAGGGCGCGGATGAACTGCAGGATGACCGGGAGGTCATCGGCGGTGCCGGGACGGATCTGCACGGACGCGGTCATCAGCGGTACCTCAGGGCGTGGGCGCTCCAGAGCGTGAGCGCGAACAGGACGAGGGCCCCGCCCTGGTGGGCTGCCCCCAGCGCTACCGGAACCTGCAGCATCAGGGTCGAGATGCCCAGGATGATCTGCACGGCCAGCATGGCGAGCAGCAGATTCAGCGGCCGGCGTATGGCATCCGTCAGATCGACGGCACGGCTGCGCCACCACAAGATCGGCACCAGGAAGAAGAGCGACCAGGCGATCATCCGATGATTGAACTGCACGGTGGTGAGATTGTGGAAGAGGTTCTCCCACCAGGGCGTGAGTTCGGTGAGCCCCGGGGGCACCCAGTGTCCGTCCATGAGGGGGAACGTGTTGTAGGCGTAACCCGCCCGAGTGCCGGCGACGAGCGCTCCGGACAGCACCATCACATACACCCAGACCGCCAGACCGGTCGCGAAGCGGGCCAGTCCGGCGCGCTCCGCGCCGGGCCGAGTCGGCCGGTCGGACGCAAGCAGGCCGAGCGCCGTCCAGAACATCGCCGCGAAGATCAGGAAGGCCATCCCGAGATGGACGGCCAGGCGTACGTGGCTGACGCGCGGGGTGTCGACCAGACCACTCTTCACCATCCACCAGCCGATGGCGCCCTGAATCCCGCCCAGACAGAAGATGCCGATCAGCCGTGGCAGCAGCGACCGCTCGATCTGGCGGCGCAGGGCAAACCACACGAAGGGGATCAGGAACACGAGACCGATGGTGCGCCCCAGCAGCCGGTGGAGATACTCCCACCAGAAGATGCCCTTGAACTCGTCGAGGCTCATGCCCCGGTTCACCTTGAGGTACTCGGGCGTTTCCCGGTACTTGGCGAACATGGTCTCCCAAGCCTCCTGGGAAAGGGGCGGGAGGGTGCCGGCGATGGGCTGCCATTCGACGATGGAGAGCCCGGAACGCGTCAGTCGCGTGACGCCGCCCACGACGATCATGATGAAGACCAGGGTGCAGCAGACCAGCAGCCAGGCCGCGATGCGGCGACGCGCAACGGCCGCGTGCGGCACCGCCGCGGCGCGAGGAAGACTCAGAACTTGATCCATGGACGGATTGTAGCTTGGGGCCTAGGGGGGCTCCGCGACGGTCCGCAGAGCCTGGGCGGACCGCACGGGCCGTGCGAACCTGCCTGGACGGCAGACCAGCCGCTCGGCGCGAAGTTCGCTTCCCCTCCCTGCAGCACGCTCGTGCCCGGAGGTGATGGTGGATAGCAGGCTGGAATACCCGATCAATCCCGGGGCCTATCAGTGGACCGGCCGCTTCATGCGCGTTCTGCGGCGCATGCTCAAGGTGAACATCCGGCTGCACGACGACGGGGGCCGCATCGACGCCGGCGACATCTTCGTCTTCAACCACTTCGCCCGGTTCGAGACCTTCATCCCGCAGTACCTGTTCTGGGAGCACAGCGGCGTGCACTGCCGGTCGGTCGCAGACCGGGACCTCTTTTCGGGCAGTGACCGGTTCGCGAACTACCTGAAGGCGGTGGGCGCGATTCCGAACGACCACCCGGATCTGCTGGCGCTGCTGGCTGCCGAGGTGCTGCGCGGTCGCAAACTGATCGTCTTTCCCGAAGGCGGCATGGTCAAGGATCGGCAGGTCCTGGATGCCGGCGGCGATTACAGTGTCTACTCCCGCAGCGCGTCGCAGCGTCGCAAGCATCACAGCGGCGCGGCCGTGATCGCGCTTGCGCTCGAAGTCTTCAAGCAGGCGGTGCTGCACGCGGAGGACCGCGGCGACCGTTCCCGGCTCGACAGCTGGTGCAACGTGCTGGGCATCGGCGACCACGCCACGCTGCTTGCCCGGGCACGGCGCCCAACGCTGATCGTCCCCGCGAACATCACCTTCTATCCGCTCCGCGTGCGGGGCAATCCGCTGCTGCACGGTGTCGAGTTCTTCAATCGGGGCATCAGCCCGCGCATGCGCGAGGAGCTGCTCATCGAAGGCAACATCCTGCTGAAGGACACGGACATGGACATCCGCCTGGGGACTCCGGTCCGCGCGGCGGATCACTGGAGCGAGCGGGACCGGCGCGTCGTCGCCATTCGCGCGGCGCGACTCGGCGGATTGCAGGATGCCTTCACGACGCGCTCGAGCCGCGTCGAGCGTCGCCTGATCGCCAACGCCACCCGCCTGCAGGCCGAGCGCGTGCGCGATGCCTACATGCACGGGATGTATCAGCTGGTGACGGTGAACCTGAGCCATCTCGCCGCGCTCGCCATCTACGAACTGATGGATGCCGGCCGCACGGAGATCGCTGCCCAGGAGCTGCACCGCGCCCTCTATCTTGCGGTGAAGAAGCTCCAGCGGACGGAGGGCGTGAGCCTGCACCGGAGTCTGCGCAACCCGGAGGCCTATGGCGAACTTGCCTCGGGGCACTCCGCAGGGCTGGACGAGTTCGTCCGGACCGCGACCCATCTGGGCCTGATCGAACAGACAGACACCTACTATCGTTTCCTGCCGAAGCTTCTGAGCGACCACGACTTCGATCAGGTGCGACTCGAAAACCCGGTGGAAGTCTTCGCGAACGAGGTGGCGCCGCTTCGCCCGGTCTTCACCGCGGTCGCCGACGCCATCCGGGAAGCCGCTCGGTTGTCCGAACAGGACTTCGCCAGACTGCAGTTCGACGACGAACTGCGCTCGCTCGCCTGGGACCACGCGCAGTTCGACAAGCCTCGTCATCGGACCGTGAACCGTCTGCAGACACAGACCGCCATGCCCTCGCCCCGGCTGGAAATCCCGGGCGATCGCCGAGACATCGGCGTGGTGCTCGTGCATGGCTTTCTGGCGTCCCCTGCCGAAGTGCGCGGTCTGGGCGAAGCGCTGTCGGCGGCCGGGATCGCGCATCACGCCGTGCGCCTGAAGGGACACGGCACGTCCCCCTGGGATCTGCGGTCGCGCACCTGGCACGACTGGCTGGCGAGCGTGCGCCGCGGCTATCGCATCCTCGCGCCGTTCGTGGATCGCATCTGCCTTGTCGGCTTCTCGACCGGTGGCTCCCTGTGTCTGCATCTGGCGTCGGAGCAGCCGGCTCAGCTCGCGGGCGTGGCGGCCGTCTCGGCACCGATGCGGTTCCGAGACCGGAACATGGCGTTTGTGCCCTTCATGCATCGGACGAATCGTCTGGTGGAACGCGTGCGCGAACACGGTGTCCTGCCGTTTCGTCCGAACCGTCCCGAGAATCCGCACATCAACTACGCGCACATGCCGATCCGGGCGCTCTACGAACTGGGATGCCTGGTCGAGGATCTGCCGAAGCATCTTGCACAGATCAGGCAGCCCGCACTCGTGATGCAGGGAGATGCCGACCCGGTGGTCGATCCCGCGAGTGCACAGGCGCTCTACCGGGCGATCGGGTCTTCACGAAAGAAGCTGGTGATGATCCCTTCCCGACGACATGGGATCGTGCACTCGGACATCGGCGGAACGTGGGCCGAGATCCTTTCGTTCGTGGAACAGTGCAGTC
>CAZEDA010000147.1:0-8100 GCA_964510915.1 uncultured Rhodocyclaceae bacterium
ACGATGCCCTTCTCGAGCATGCGCAGGAACAGCCACTGGTTCCAGCGGTAGTAGTCCGGCTTGCAGGTGGCGAGCTCGCGCTCCCAGTCGATGGCGAAGCCCAGCGACTTCAACTGCTTCTTCATGTACGCGATGTTGTCGTACGTCCACTTCGCGGGCGGCACGCCATTGGCCATGGCGGCGTTCTCGGCGGGCAGGCCGAAGGCGTCCCAGCCCATGGGCTGCAGCACGTTGAAGCCGCGCATGCGATGGAACCGCGTCAGGACGTCCCCGATGGTGTAGTTGCGCACGTGGCCCATGTGCAGCTTCCCCGAGGGGTAGGGGAACATGGACAGGCAGTAGTACTTGGGTCGCGACGGGTCTTCGACGGCGCGGAAGGCGCTGGCGTCGTTCCAGGCCTGCTGGGCGCTGCGTTCCACTTCGGCGGGGCGGTATTGGGAATCCATGCTGTGTCGCACTCGAGCCGTCACCGGCCTGCGGAAAAGCCGGAGATTATAGAGAACGGCGCCCGATCCGGCCCGGGTTTCGGGTCCGCGCAGCGCGGGAGACACGGGCTTTGCCCCGGCGCAGCATCCGTCCCGGGCTGCGGCACGTATTGGAATGACATCCGGGCGGGTCCGGTATCCTTCCCCTGCCCCTTCTCAATCGTGTGAACGCATGCGCTCCGTCCGCCCCTTTCTCGTCCTGCTCCTCCTGGTCCTCGCGGCACCCTCGTTCGCGGCGGCCCCCGCCGTCGTCGAATCCGTGACTTCTCCGGCCTGGGTCACCCGCAACGGCGTGCGCACTCCCATGGCCCCAGGCCGGGTGGTCGACACCGGGGAGGTCGTCGTCACCGGCGCCGGGGCCCGGGTGCTCCTGCGGCTGGAGGACGGGAGCCGCGTCAAGCTGGGGGAGAACGCCCGGTTCTTCGTCGCCGACGCGGCGAGGAAGACCGGCGACGGCGGGCTGTTCCAGGCCACGCTGCGGGTGGTGACGGGTGCCTTCCGGTTCACCACGGCCGCCGTGGCGAAGCTCGCCGTGAAGCGAGAGATCGACATCCGCTTCCCCACGGTGACGGCGGGCATCCGCGGGACGGATCTGTGGGGCAAGGCCACCGAGGACCGCGAATTCATCGCGCTGATCGAGGGGAAGATCGCCGTCCGGCGCGATGGCGGCGAGGAGGTGATCCTCGACAAGCCGCTCAGCCTGTTCGATGCGCCCAAGGGCGCGCCGACCCCCCCGGTGAGCTCCATCGAGCAGGCTCTACTCGCCCGTTACGCCCAGGAAACGGAAATCCAGCCCGGGACCGGTTCGCTGTCGGCAGGCGGGAAATGGAAGGTCCAGGCCGTGGCGTCGGCCGAGGAATCCGCGGCGCTCGCCGCCTACGACCGCCTGCGGGACGCCGGCTACCCGGCGGAGATCGATCCCAAGGGCCGCGGCAAGGCGGTCACCTATCGGGTCCGGGTGGCCGGGCTGGCCTCCAACGTCGAGGCGGCCGCGCTCGCCGTCCGGCTGAAGGCCGAGTTCGGGTTCGACGCGGTGTCCGTGCTGCGCTGAGCCTTGCCCGTCAGGGAAGCGTGTAGTCGTAGTCGATCGTGAGCGGCGCGTGGTCGGAGAAGCGCTGCTCCTTGTAGATCGCGACCCGAGTGGCCGTCGCCGCGAACCGCGGGGTCGCCAGCTGGTAGTCGAGGCGCCAGCCCACGTTCTTGGCCCAGGCCTGGCCGCGGTTCGACCACCACGTGTACTGGCCGCCGCCGGGCTCGATCCGGCGGAAGACGTCCACGAAGCCGAGCACGTCGATCACGCCATCGACCCAGGCGCGCTCCTCGGGCAGGAAGCCCGGATTCTTCTGATTGGACCGCCAGTTCTCGAGGTCGATGGGCTTGTGCGCGATGTTCCAGTCGCCGCAGATCACCACGTCGCGCCCTGAGCGCGCCAGTTCCGTGAGCCGGGGGATGAACCGCTCGAGGAAGCTGAACTTGGCCGCGAGCCGCTCCTCGGAGCTGGAACCCGATGGCAGGTAGAGCGAGACGACCGAGAGGTTGCCGAAGTCCGCCTGCAGGTAGCGCCCCTCGGCGTCGATGTCCGCAATCCCGAGCCCGGGCACGACACGGTCGGGGGTCCGCCTCGTGTACAGCCCCACGCCGCTGTAGCCCTTGCGCTCGGCGCAGTGGAAGTGGCCCGTGAGACCGCCGCAGACGCGCATCCCGTCAACCAGATCGCCGTCCTGCGCCTTGAGTTCCTGTACGCAGACGACATCGGCCTGCTGCGCCTCCATCCAGGGCAGCAGTCCTTTCTTCACCGCCGAGCGGATGCCGTTAAGATTGAGGGTCACTATGCGCAGCATGACGTCATGACCACCAGAGAATCGTCGGGATCGTTCAGGGAAGAGTTCATCGAGTTCGCGCTCGCCAAGGGAGTTCTTCTGTTCGGCGAGTTCAAGACCAAGGCAGGCCGCCTGTCGCCGTATTTTTTCAATGCCGGGCTGTTCAACGACGGGGAGTCGCTCCGGCAACTCGGGCGATTCTACGCGATGACCCTCGAGGCTTCGGGGGTGGAGTTCGACGTGCTGTTCGGCCCGGCGTACAAGGGCATTCCCCTGGTAGCGGCCACAGCCGTGGCGCTCGCGGACCGGGGACGCAACGTGCCGTTTGCCTTCAACCGCAAGGAAGCCAAGGACCATGGCGAAGGCGGGGTCGTTGTCGGCTCCGCCCTAAAGGGAAGGGTCGTGGTGGTCGATGACGTGATCTCGGCGGGTACGTCCGTCCGCGAGTCGGTGGAGATCATCCGCGCCAACGGCGCGGCGCTGGGCGGTGTGCTCATCGCTCTCGACCGGCAGGAACGCGGCACCGGGACCCTGTCGGCAGTGCAGGAAGTGCGGGAGTCCTACGCGGCCCCCGTGTTCAGCATCTGCCGTCTGGCCGATCTGATCGACTACCTCGCCCGGCGGCCCGGAATGGCCGCGGAGCTGAAGGCCGTCGAGAGTTATCGCGAACGCTATGGGGTGATGGAGTCATGAGGAAACTGAGCACGCTGATCGGTCTGGGAGCCCTCGCGGCCGTTCTGACCGCGCCTTCGGCGTCGGCGGGCAAGCTGTACAAGTGGACCGACGAAAAGGGTGTCGTCCACTACTCCGAAACCATGCCGACCGAGGCGAAGGATCGCAGCTCGACCGAGATCGACAAGCGCGGCCGCACGCTCCGGAAGAACGACGCCGCTCTCACGCCCGATCAGATCCGGGCCATCGAGGAAGACAAGGAGCGCCGCAAGTCCGAGGAGAAGCAGCTCGCGGAGCAGAAGCGGCGTGACAACGCCCTGCTGAACACCTACACGACCGAGTCCGAGATCGATGACGCACGCACCCGGGCGCTGTCCGGCGCGACGCAATCCCTGCAGGCGATCGAGGCGAGGCAGAAGGCCACGCGCACCAAGATCGAAGGTCTGAAGAAGCAGGCGACCGACTGGAAGGCCAAGGGCAAGCCCGTGCCCGAGTCGCTGAAGGAGGAATCGGCTGCGGCCGATCGCGAGGCCGCGAAGATCGCGACGGAACTCCAGACGAAGGAGACGGAGATCCAGAACCTCAAGCAGAAGTACGACTACGACAAGAACCGCTTCCGGGAACTGGTGGCCGCCCAGAAGAAGTAACGCGCGGGCGCGTCAGCGCCCTTGGCCGAAACGTCTTTCCCGAGTCAGCCTGCGAGTTTGCTGCGCAGCAGATCGTTCACCTGCTGCGGATTGGCCTTGCCCTTCGAGGCCTTCATGACCTGCCCCACCAGCGCATTGAAGGCCTTCTCCTTGCCCGACCGGAATTCCTCTACCGACTTCGCGTTGGCGGCCAGTACGCCGTCGATCAGCGCCTCCAGTTCGCCGCTGTCGGAGATCTGACGCAGGCCGCGGCGGTCGATGATCTCGTCGGCGCTTCCCTCGCCCGACCACATGGCATCGAAGACTTCCCGCGCGAGCTTGCCCGAGACCGTGCCGTCGGCGATCCGTGCCAGCAGGTCGGCCAGCGCCGTCGCGGCCACCGGCGCACGGGCGAGGTCGATCTGTTCGCGGTTGAGGCGCGCCGAGACCTCGCCCATCAGCCAGTTGGCGCAGAGCTTGGGCTCGGACGGCAGGCGCGCGACCAGGGCCTCGAAGTAGTCGGCCATTTCGCGGCTGGCCGTGACGACGGCAGCGTCGTAGGCGGATAGCCCGAAGTCCCGCTCGAAGCGCTCGCGCTTGGCCTGCGGCAGTTCCGGCATGGCGGCGCGCACCGACTCGATCCACTGCTCCGAGATCTCGACGGGAAGCAGGTCGGGGTCCGGGAAGTAGCGGTAGTCCTGCGCGTCCTCCTTCGAACGCATGGAGCGCGTCTCGTCGCGGTCCGGATCGTAGAGCCGGGTTTCCTGGACGACGTGACCGCCATCCTCGATGAGCTCGATCTGGCGGGCCATCTCGTGCTCGATGGCGCGTTCGAGGAATCGGAAGGAATTGAGGTTCTTGATCTCGCACCGCGTGCCGAACTTCGTGTCGCCGACGCGGCGCACGGACACATTGGCGTCGCAGCGGAAGGAGCCTTCCTGCATGTTGCCGTCGCAGATGTCGATCCAGCGCACCAGCGCGTGGAGCGCCTTCGCGTAGGCCACGGCCTCGGCCGCGGAGCGGATGTCCGGCTCGGAGACGATCTCCAGCAGCGGGGTGCCGGCCCGGTTGAGGTCGATGCCGCTCATGCCGTGGAAGTCCTCGTGCAGGGACTTGCCGGCATCCTCCTCGAGGTGGGCTCGTGTGAGCCGCACCACCTTCTCCTCGTCGCCCAGCTGGAAGCGGATGTGACCGCCGGCCACCACGGGAATCTCGTACTGGCTGATCTGGTAGCCCTTCGGGAGATCGGGATAGAAGTAGTTCTTCCGCGCGAAGATCGAGCGCCGGTTGATCGTCGCACCGACGGCGAGACCCAGCCGGATGGCGCGGTCGACGGCGCCGCGGTTCAGCACCGGAAGCACGCCCGGGAGCGCGAGATCGATGGCGCAGGCCTGGGCGTTGGGCTCCGCGCCGAAGGCGGTGGAGGCACCGGAAAAGATCTTGGAGACGGTGGAGAGCTGGGCGTGCGTCTCCAGCCCGATGACGACTTCCCAGCTCATCGTGCGGCTCCGGGCAGGCAGAAGGGGGGGCGCGGGGGCATGGTCTTCATGGGTTCGTCGCGGCCACGCCGGCAGGGGCGCGCCGGTGCCAGTCGGTGACCTTCTGGAACTGGTGCGCCACGCCGAGGAGGCGCGCTTCCTGGAAATGATTGGCCATCAGCTGCAGCCCGAGGGGACGTCCGCGCGGACCGAAGCCGCAGGGCACGCTCATGCCGGGCAGCCCCGCGAGGCTGCCGGGGATCGTGAACAGGTCCTCGAGGTACATCGCGACCGGGTCGGAGGTCTTGGCGCCGATGTCGAAGGCCTCGCCCGTGGTCACGGGGCCGGCGATCACGTCGCATTGCTGGAACGCCCGCTGGAACTCCTCGCCGATCAGGCGCCGGACCTTCTGCGCCTGCAGGTAGTACGCGTCGTAGTAGCCGTGCGAGAGCACGTAGGCCCCCACCAGGATGCGGCGCTTGGGCTCGGCGCCCAGCCCCTCCGCCCGCGAGCGCTTGATCATGTCGGCGAGGTCGCCGTGGTTCTTCGCGCGATGGCCGTAGCGCACGCCGTCGAACCGGCTGAGGTTGCTGGAGGCTTCCGCGGGCGCGACCACGTAGTACACCGGAATGCCGAGGCTCGCGGTGGGAAGCGAGATGTCGACGATCTCGGCGCCCAGGCCGCGGTAGGTGTCGAGCGCGGCGCGCACGGCGGCCTCCGCTTCGGGCGTGAGGCCCTTGCCGAAGAACTCGCGGGGGACGCCGATGCGCAGGCCGGCGACCGGGCGTTCGAGCTCCCGCGTGCAGTCCTCGGGCGGGCGGTCGACGCTGGTGGAATCCTTCGGGTCGAAGCCGAGCATGGCGGACAGAACTGTTGCGGCGTCCTCGGCGCTGGCCGTCATCAGCCCGGCGGTGTCGAGGCTGGAGGCGAACGCGATCATTCCCCAGCGGGACGGGCGGCCGTACGTCGGCTTGATGCCCGTGACGCCCGAGAAGGCGGCCGGCTCGCGGATGGAGCCCCCGGTGTCGGTTGCGGTGGCCACGGGGCACAGGCGGGCTGCCACGGCGGCGGCGGACCCGCCGGAGCTGCCTCCAGGCACCGCCTTGACGTCCCACGGGTTGCGGACCGGGCCGTAGGCGCTGTTCTCGTTGGACGACCCCATGGCGAACTCGTCGCAGTTGAGCTTGCCCAGGCAGACCATCCCGGCCTGACCCAGACGCTCCACCACCGTCGCGTCGAAGGGGCTCATGTAGCCTTCGAGCATGCGGCTCGCGGCGGTGCTGGCCCAGTCGCGGGTGACGAAAATGTCCTTGTGCGCCAGGGGAATGCCGAGCAGCGGGCCGTTTTCGCCACCAGCTCGCCGCCGGTCCGCGGCCGCCGCCTGGGCGAGGCTGGCCTCGGGGCGGACGTCCAGGAAGGCGTTCAGTTCGCGGTGGGCCTCGACCCGCGCCAGGAAGTGCCGGGTGAGTTCGACCGAGGAGATCTCGCCGGAGGCCAGCAGACGGCCGAGCTCGGCGACGGAAGCCAGATGCAGTTGGGTCACGGCTGCCCCCTGCGGGGGAGGAGGCAGAGCGTAGTCCCGCGCCAATGGCGCGGCGTGCCTTGAAGCAGCGGGCTCATTCGATGACCCGGGGAACGAGGAACAGACCGCCTTCGTGCGCGGGGGCGTTGCGGAGGTGGGCGTCGCGGTCGACGGACTCCGTCACGGCGTCCTCCCGCAGGCGCTGGGCGCCGCCGAGGGGGTGGGCCATCGGCTCCAGTCCCGAGGTGTCCACCGCCTGCATCTGCTCGATCAGGGCGAAAATGCCATTGAGCTGTTCCAGCGTGCGGGCAGCTTCCTCCGGCGAAATATGGATGCGGGCGAGGTGCGCAATGCGCCCGACATCCTCCAGCTTCAATGCCATGGGAGTTATTTCTCTCGGAAAATCTCACGAAACGGCTTGGTCCAACCAAGCCTCGTAAGGTACCATACCGCCCCATTTCGGCACCACCTGCCACCTCCCCACAACTTAAGTCCTGCCACGGGGCAATCTCGCATGTTCGGTTTTCTAAGTGGTTACTTTTCCAATGATTTGGCCATCGATCTCGGCACCGCGAACACGCTCATCTACGTGCGCGGCCAAGGTATCGTGCTCGACGAACCCTCGGTCGTGGCGATCCGGCAGGACGGTCCGAACGGAAAAAAGGTGATCGAGCAGGTCGGACTCGCCGCCAAGCAGATGCTCGGGCGCACGCCGGGCAACATCACCGCGATCCGGCCCATGAAGGACGGCGTCATCGCCGACTTCACGGTGACCGAGCAGATGCTCAAGCAGTTCATCAAGAAGGTCCACGATGCCCGCCTGTTCAGTCCGCAGCCCCGGATCGTGATCTGCGTGCCCTGCGGGTCGACCCAGGTCGAGCGCCGGGCCATCAAGGAATCCGCGTTCGGCGCCGGCGCCCGCAAGGTGGAACTCATCGAGGAACCCATGGCGGCCGCGATCGGCGCGGGGCTCCCGGTGAACGAAGCCACCGGCTCCATGGTGGTCGACATCGGCGGCGGCACCACGGAAGTGGGCGTGATCTCCCTGGGCGGCATCGTCTACTCCGCGTCGGTGCGGGTGGGTGGTGACAAGTTCGACGAGGCGATCATCAACTACATCCGCCGCAACTACGGGATGCTGATCGGCGAGACGACGGCCGAGGAGATCAAGAAGGAGATCGGCTCGGCGTTCCCGGGCTCCGAGGTCCGCGAGAAGGAAGTGAAGGGCCGCAACCTGGCCGAAGGCATCCCGCGGAGCTTCACCATCTCCTCCAACGAGATCCTCGAGGCGCTCACCGACCCGCTCAATTCCATCGTGAGCGCCGTCAAGTCCGCGCTGGAGCAGACCCCGCCCGAGCTGGGTGCCGACATCGCCGACCGCGGCATGGTCCTCACCGGCGGCGGCGCGCTGCTGCGGGAGATCGACCGGCTGCTGATGGAAGAGACCGGACTGCCGGTGATCGTCGCCGACGACCCGCTCACCTGCGTGGTGCGCGG
>CAZEDA010000148.1:0-8067 GCA_964510915.1 uncultured Rhodocyclaceae bacterium
GCCCTCTGCTGCTGCTCCTCTGGCTCTTCGGCATTCCGAGGCGGGCGCGCGATCGGCGCCAGGCTGTGGCGGCAGAGCCTCCGGTGCCAGCGGCGCCCGGGTCCCCCGACGACATTCCGCCCGAATCGCGTTAGAGGGCCGCTGCGCGGGTCAGGCGGCCGAGATCGGCCGGTCGATCCAGACCATGGCCGCCATGCGCCCCGAGATCCGGTCCCGGCGGTGCGAGAAGAAGCGGGCCGGGTCCGAGACGGTGCACAATCCGCCGCCGAAAACCTGCGTGAGCCCGGCAGTGTCGAGACGCAGTCGAGCCAGCGAGAACAGATCGGCCAGCCACTTGCCGGGTCCGTGGGGCACGAAGGCATCGGCGGCGCGCGGATCGTGTCCGACGAACGCTTCGCGCACCTCGTCGCCCACCTCGAATGCCGAGGGGCCGATAGCCGGGCCGAGCCACGCGGAGATCGTCGCCGGGTCGGCATCGAGTGCAGCTACGGTGTTTTCCAGGACGCCCGCCGCGAGTCCGCGCCATCCGGCATGCGCGGCGGCCACTTTCCGGCCGTCGCCCGTCGCGAACAGCACGGGGAGGCAGTCCGCCATCTGAACCACGCAGACGACGCCCGGCACGGCGGTCATGGAGGCGTCCGCCTCGGGAGGCGTCGTGATGTCATCTGCAGACACGACCCGGGGGCCATGGACCTGCTTCAGCCACCGGGGGGGCGAGGGGAGCAGGGCGCTGACGCGGGCCCGGTTGAGTGACACATGTTCCGGGTTGTCCCCGACGGCAGTACCCAGGTTGAGGCTGTCGTAGGGCGCAGCGCTGACGCCTCCCTGGCGAGTGGTCACGAGCGCCTTCACAGAAGGCGGAACGGTCCACGAAGGGACGATGCACCGGTCCCTTGTCAGCATGCGGCCGATTCCAGTCGGTGCAGCAGGTCGGTCATATCCTGCGGCAAGGGGGATTCCCCCTGCCAGGACGAGCCGTCGGCAGGATGCTCGAACCGCAGGGCCACCGCGTGCAGTGCCTGCCTGGAGAATGTCCCGAGCGCCGCCGCCAGCGCAGGCTGCATTCGCCGGGGGCCGTAGACGGGGTCACCGAGAAGCGGATGGCCGAGGTGGTCCATGTGGACGCGGATCTGGTGGGTGCGACCCGATTCCAGGCGGCATTCGACGAGAGTCCACTGCTGGCCCACCGCGAGGGGGCGATAGTGCGTCCGGGCCGGGCGGCCTCTCGATACCACGGCCATGCGGGTGCGATGCACGGCGTGGCGGCCGATGGGCGCATCCACGATACCGCCGGTGGTGATTCGCCCGTGAACCACTGCATGGTAGATGCGTGACACGGACCGCTCGTGAAGCTGGCGCGCAAGCGCTGTCTGCGCCGCGAGGGTCTTGGCGACCACGAGAAGGCCTGTGGTGTCCTTGTCCAGCCGGTGGACGATGCCCGCGCGTGGAAGCTCCCGCACCTGGGGCGCATGGGCGAGCAGGGCATTCAGCAAGGTGCCCGTGTGATTGCCCGCGCCCGGATGCACCACGAGACCCGCGTGCTTGTCGATGACGATCACGTGGTCGTCTTCGAACACGATGCGGAGATCGAGGGCCTCGGCAGGGTCCTCGGCCAGTCGGGCAGCCGGCGCGGCCTGCAGGAGAACGCGCTCCCCGCCGAATACACGATGCTTCGCCACGGCGGGCCGGCCGTCGATGGTGACGAGCCCGGCGTCCACCCACCCGCGAAGCTGGGTGCGGGAGTACTCGGGCACCGCCTGGGCCAGAGCCTGATCGAGCCGCATGCCGGCGCACCCCGTGCCGAGCACGATCTCGCGAACGTCGCCCGATGCTGCCGGGCTATAATCCGCCGTCTCCTGTGCAGAACTTTCCATGCGCCGAATTCTATCCGCGATCTTCATCGTCCTCGCCGTTGCTGCATGCACCGGCGCCACACCCACGAAGGACGTCACCCGGGGCTGGTCCGTCGAACGGCTCTATCGCGAGGCCAAGGCAGAGCTTGACGCCGGCAACTACAAGCGCGCCACCAGCCATTACGAGAAGCTGTCGGCCCGCTATCCGTATGGCAAGTACGCCCAGCAGTCGCAGCTGGAGCTGGCCTATGCGTATTTCAAGAACAGCGAACGGGCTTCGGCGCTCGCGACCTGCGACCGCTTCATCAAGCTGTATCCGAACCACGAGAACGTCGACTACGCGTACTACCTGAAAGGGCTGATCACCTTCAACGAGGATCAGGGCATCGTCGCCAAGTTCTCGGACCAGAATCCGAGCGAGCGCGATCCGGAGGCGATGCGCGAATCCTTCGATTCGCTTCAGCAGCTCGTCACGAGATTTCCCGACAGCAAGTACGCGCCGGACGCCATCAAGCGCATGCGCTATCTGGTCAATGCGCTGGCGTCGTCGGAAGTGATCATCGCCGAGTACTACCTGCGGCGGCGGGCCTACGTGGCTGCGGTGAATCGTGCGCAGTTCGCCATCCGGAACTACCCCGAGACGCCGGCCCTGGAGCGCGCGTTTGCTGTGCTGGTGAAGGCCTACCAGGCCATGGGACTCACCGACCTGCAGCGCGACGCACAGCGTCTGCTGGACCTCAACTTCCCCAACGCCCGGGCCAACGCCGAAGGAAGCGCCGGCGGCGCCTGAGCCGCGCCGCGACGTCAGCCTTGCGGCTGGGCCTCGTCCGGGGCAAGGACCACGCGATTGCGTCCCGCGCGCTTGGCGGCGTAGAGGGCACGGTCAGCCGCCAGGACAAGTTCTCTTGCGGACTGCCTTCCCGCCATCGACGCCACGCCCGCGCTGAACGCCACGGTCAGTGTCGCGCCGTCCACTTCATGCTCCAGCCGCGAGAAGTCGCTGCAGAGTTTCTCCATCACCGCCATGGCAGCCGGACCATCGGTGTCCGTCAGGATGATCGCGAACTCCTCGCCGCCGTAACGGCCCACGATGTCGCTCTTGCGCAGCTGCTGGCGCAGGAACCGCGCGAGGTTCTTCAGGATCCGATCGCCCACCGGATGGCCGAACTGATCGTTCACCAGCTTGAAGTGGTCGATGTCGATCATCGCGAAGGCGAGGGGGTGTGACTGGCGCACGGCACGCAGCGCTTCGATCTCGAGGTACTGCTGCAGACGGGAGTGATTGAGCAGGCCCGTGAGGCTGTCGTGCTGCATCAGCGCGGAGAGCGTTCGATACCTTTCGACCCGCGCAATCACGGTGGAGATCAGCTGCGAGGCCTGCAGCGGCAGTGGCAGGAGCGCATCGCCGCCCACGTTCATCAGCCCGATCTGGCGGTCGAGGTTCCAGTGTTCCGACAGGAACACCACCGGCAGGCTCACGTAGGACGGAATCTGATGGACCACCTGCGCAATCTCGTCTCCGCCGCAGTCGGGAAGCTTGAGTGCGATCAGGAGCAGTTCGGGATTGAAGTCTCCCAGCGCGGCGACGAGATCCGACGGGGAGCGCACCACGGACACCTCCATCCCCACCTCGTGGAGGATGGCGCGGCAGAGGTCTGCGCGGTTGTTGTCCGAGTCGACGATCATCACCCGATAGGGTTCCGGCGTTTCCCGCGAGGCGAGCGAATCGAGCTTGTCGACCAGTTCGCCGATGCGAAGCGGCTTCGAGAAGTACGCCACTGCGCCGGCCCGCACGCTTTCGAGACGCGCCTGGACATCGGTGCGTGAGGAGAGCAGCAGCAGAGGGACGCGTGCAATCGCGGCGTTGGAGACCGAGGCGATGGCCTGCGCCGCATGGAAACTGTCGCCGGCCAGGTCCACATCGACCAGCATGGCGTAGGGCTGGCGCTCGGAGAGGGCGTCGACCAGCGCAGTGCCCGAATCGAGGATGCGGGCTTCGTACCCGAAGCGGGACAGTTGTCCGGCCAGGTTGGTTGCTGCTTCTTCGCCAGACTCCAGGATGTACACGAGCCGCCGTTCGCCTTCGATGGTGACGGGGGACGCGGGAAGTTCCGCGAGGGCAGATGCAGGATTCCGGGGCGGTGCGCGTCGGGTAAGGACTTCGGGGTTGAGCGAGACCGGGGCAGGGGTCGTAGGGGGCGGCTCGGAGGGCGTTGGGTCCGCCGGCGCCTCCGACGCAGGGGTGGGCAGCGGAACGACGGTCGAGAGTTTGGCTGCGGCGCTGCGGAGTTCTGCGAGGAGTTCGTCGACTCTCGCGCGGTCGACGGCGGTGAAATCCGCGCCGGTGGCGAGGCCGGCGGCCAGGGTTCTGGCCAGTCGCCTTGCGGGCGATGACAGGTCGGGCAGGCCCAGCATGCTCGAGGCAACGTCCAGACCGTGGGCGAGGCGCTGCACCTGGACCAGCCCGTCCCGTGCCCCTTCCGCATCGACGACGATGCGCCAGAGATCTTCTATCTCTGTGAGCTTTCTTGGAAGCTCCTGGGCATGACGTTCGGAAAGCTCCCGAAGGGCCTTGCGAAACACTTCGAGCGCGTTCATGCCATGAAACCCGGTATACCCTGCGACAGACTTAAGGATTCTAGCGGTTTCGATTTTCGAAACCTCTCGGACTGTGAGGTTCATGAGCAAAAAAGACACCTTGGATGGCAGGAGGGATTACGCGCTGCGCCGACTAGGGGGATTGATCGCCGTTTGAAAACAGCGGGATGGCCGCGCGCCATGAAGGGTGATGCGACGGACTTCCCCGGGATCAAGCGACCGATGTGCGGGCTGGAGGGCGTGGTGCCCTCCAGTCCGGTCAGCCAACCGCAGCGGTGAATCCGGCGTTTTCGACCGCTTCGATCAGCTTGGCAGCCGACGTCCTGGCCGGGTCGAACCGCACGACGGCGGAGTGTTCGGCAAGCGACACCTGGGCATCGCTAACCCCCGGAACTTGAAGCAGAACCCGGGTCACACTGGACGAGCATCCACCGCAGGTCATGCCTTCTATCGCGAGCTTCTGAGTCTGTTCCATGGGGTCGTTTCCGAGGTCAGTAGGGTCTGGACGGCCGCCAACGTCGCAGCAGGAGAGCGTTCGTCACCACGCACACGGAACTCAGGGCCATGGCCCCGCCTGCCACCACGGGATCCAGGTAACCGATCACCGCGAGAGGGATGCCGGCGACGTTGTAGACGAACGCGAAGAAAAGATTCTGCCGTATCTTCCGCATGGTCGCGCGGGACAATTCAATCGCCACGGCGCACGCGCCGAGATCGTCCCTTCCGAGGGTGATGTCAGCGGTTTCGACAGCGATTTCGCTACCCGACCCCAGTGCGATGCTCACATCCGCGGCGGCGAGCGCAGGGGCATCGTTCACGCCGTCCCCCGCCATGCCGACGACGGAACCTGCGGCCCGCAGTTCCTGAATGACGCGCGCCTTGTCCTCCGGATGCTGGTGACCCCTTGCATCGCCGATCGCCAGTGTCCTGGCGATGCCCGCCACCGCACCCGCGTTGTCTCCTGACAGCAGCATGGGCTTCACACCGAGCGCCTCCAGCCAGCGTACCGTGGCGGGCGCCGAAGTCCGCAGCTCATCCTTCAGCGACACGTAGCCGACAGGCTGTCCGTTCCGGGCGATCGCCACGACGGTTGCCCCGTCGCGCTCGAGGCCGTCGAGCAGAGCGCTGTCGACGGCGACGCCGTTCTCGCGAAGAAAGGCCGGTGATCCCGCGAACACGGATACCCCGCCGGCGAGCGCGGTGACACCGGCGCCGGGCACTGCCCGGACCTCGCTTACGGTCGCAAACGGGACCCCGACGGCAGACGTGTGGGCAACGATGGCCCGAGCCACGGGATGCTGGGCCCCGCGCTCCAGTCCCCCCGCGAGGGACAGTACATCGGCTTCGGTCGCGCCTGCGCCTGCAAGTACGCCCACGACGGCCGGGCGACCTTCCGTCAGCGTGCCGGTCTTGTCGAACACGAGAACGTTCATCTTCTCGGCGTGTTCCAGTGCCGAGGCGTTCCGAACCAGCACGCCAAGCTGGGCCGCCCGACCCGTGCCGACCATCACCGCGACCGGAGTCGCGAGGCCGAGGGCGCAGGGGCACGCGATCACCAGTACTGCCACGGCGTTCACCATGGCTGTCACCGTGTCGCCCGAGACCCACCACCATCCGAGGAAGGTCAAAGCCGCAATGCCGACGACGGTCGGCACGAACACGGCCGATATCCGGTCTGCGAGGTGCTGGATGGGTGCCTTGGACCCCTGGGCATCCGCGACCATGCGGGCGATGCGCGCGAGGCGGGTCTGCGCTCCCACGCCCGATGCGCGGACAAGGAGAGTCCCGTCCTCGTTGCGGGTCGCGGCGAACACGCGCTCACCGGGCGACTTCGGCACCGGGATGCTCTCTCCCGTCAGCATGGACTCGGTGACGAACGAACGTCCTTCCACCACCTCGCCATCCACGGGAACGAACTCGTGGTCGCGAACCACGACCAGGTCTCCGGGGACGAGATGTGCGATGTCGACGTCTTCGAGCGTACCGTCGGTCCGCTGCACGCGGGCGGTGCGCGGCTGCAGCCGAAGCAACTGTTCCACGGCGCTGGAAGCTTTCTGCCGCGCCTGTCTTTCGAGGAGTTTTCCGAGGCGCACGAGGACGATGACCATCGCGGCCGCCTCGAAATACACCGGGAGATCCGAGCGGCCCGTCAGCCAGACCACCGTGCTGAACGAGTACGCGACGGTGGTTCCCAGGGAGACCAGCACGTCCATGTTGGCGCTGCCGCCCCTGAGGGAACGGAAAGCGCCGAGGTGGAAACGACGCCCGACCCAGAACTGGACTGGTGTCGCCAGCAGCCATTGCAACCACAGGGGGAACCAGTCGTGGTGATGAGTACCCGCCGTCATCAGGGCCATCTGCACGAGGAACGGCGCGGCGAGGAGTGCGCCGAGGCTGAATTCGAGCCGTTCGACGCGCAGTTCCCGCTCGGTCTGCTCGCGGCGCTCCTGCAGGGCGGTATCCGCGCTGGCCGGGTGCGCCTGGAAGCCAGCCATCCGGACGCGGTCCAGCACGGCCGCGAGGTCTGCGCCGCCTGGTGTCAGCGTGAGACGACCGCTCTCTGCCGCGAGGTTCACGTCGATGTGTGCGCCCTCGAGCTTGTTCACCACCCGTTCGATCCGGCTCGCGCAGGCAGCGCAGGTCATTCCCTCGATTGCGAGCGTGAGGGCCGCGGCGTCCTGAGGCGTGCGCGCATTCATGGTGAGAAGGAAATGGAGGCGAGTCGCCGGAGATTCAATCGCGGGCGATCGGGGCCGATAACCCGGATGTCATGAGCCTCGCCACCGCCCCCGCCGATCCCCCGCCGTCGGATACGCATCCGCGCCACGGCCGTCGGCTGGGTCTTCTCCTCGTTCTGCTCCTGGCGGTGCTCGCTCTGGCCGTCGGGGAATCGCTGGAGCGGGAGCCTCAGGAGGGATTTCTTCCCGAAGAGACGACGGTCGCGTTCGATCCGTCCGCGATACGGGCGGCCACCCGAGGTGCGATGGGTTGGACGGCATCTGGTTCTACCGCGGGCCGTGCCTGGGTGGTGCATGTTCGCCTCCCGGGCTGTCCCTGTTCCGAACTCGCCGATGCGCGTTTCCTTGCGCTGGCGAGCCGGCATGCGGGAAGCGATGTGGTGTTCGCATTGTCCGAACCGCCCGGCACGACCGTTCAGCCGGTGCGCGGGCTCGAGCGGTTCACGAGACTGCCTGAGGCCGTGGCCGAAGGTTTGTGGCGCACGATGCCGGCGGCACCGGGCATCGTCGTATTCGACGCGGATGGCCAGGCCCAGTTCGCGGGCGCCTATTCTCGTGAAGCTCACTGCAGCGCCGCGCGGGGCGGCCCCGTCGACGCGATGCTCGCCACCGCCGCGCCGGATGTGCCCGCTGCCGATCCCGGCCCTGCGCCTCGGTCGGGCTGCACCTGCCCCGCCTCGCGCTGACGAGCATCCCCCGAACCTTCCGATCCCGCCGGACCCTTCTGCCGGACCCGCGCTCGTGCAAGGCGGCATCGCGATCGGTGCCAATGGGTCAGGCCATTCCCGGTTACCGGGCCAGTTCCGGCAGACCGCGAAACAGTTCGAGGGCTTCGGGATTGGCCAGCGCCTCCTGATTCTTCACCGCCCGCCCATGCA
>CAZEDA010000149.1:0-2030 GCA_964510915.1 uncultured Rhodocyclaceae bacterium
CGAAGCGGGGCAAGCACGAGGCCATGGCCGACATCTACGAGTCCATCGACGAACTCAAGTACTACCGGGAGCACTTCATCAAGCTGTGATCCGCCCCCGGATCGCGGGACTTCGCTTCGTCCGGCGATTCGGGAGCATTCGGCTGCTGCCGCGTTGCCGCGACCGTGCCGCCGAGCGTCCCGTCAGGCCTTCCGGGCGCTGTCCAGTTCGGCCAGCAGCCGATCCACGAGGCGTTCGAGGGGTTCGAGACCCGTCGCGGCAACCGTCAGGTCGCCTTCCTTCGCGGCGTGTTCGATGGTGAAGGCCTGATCGCGGACCTGGTTCGCGCACAGGGTCGCGACCGTGCCCTTGATGGTGTGCGCGTGTCTGCGAGCCGAAACGGCATCGTTGGCTGCGAGCGCTGTCCGCAGTGCCACGAGCTGCCGCGGGATTTCCTCTCTTGCGACCGCAATCACCTCATCCAGCAGATCTTCATCGCCGCCGATCATGGCCAGCGCATCCTGACGCCCGAACAACGGGGCCGTTCCGGCGGAGGAAACCGCACCTTCCGGTGCGCGATACGTCATGCCTTGCAGTGCAGACAGGTGATTCATGGTGTGACCGGAAGCATCGCGGCGGGTGGCCGCACACGATGCTCTAACGGCCGGCTGCAGGGTGGCTTGAGGCCGGCATGTCGCCCGTGGGGTCGAACGGCGTCAGCCCGGTCGCAGAGAACGGAGCTTCGCGACCAGTCCCGTCGTGGAACTGTCCTCACCGGCATCGGCCGGGGCACCCGAGAGGCGGGGCAGCAGGCGGTTGGCGAGCTGCTTGCCCAGTTCGACCCCCCACTGGTCGAAGGGGTTGATGTTCCAGATCACCGATTGCACGAACACCCGGTGCTCGTAGGCGGCGACGAGAGCGCCCAGGGATTCCGGGGTGAGTTTCGGAAGCACGACGGTGTTGCTCGGGCGGTTTCCCGGAAAGCTGCGATAGGGCGCGAGTCGCCGCGCTTCCTCGGGTGCCATTCCGGCCTGCAGCATCTCCGCCTCGGCAGCCTCGGCCGTCTTTCCAAAGGCGAGTGCCTGCGATTGTGCGAGGCAGTTGGCGAGGAGCAGGTCGTGGTGGCGGCCGAGATGGTGGTGGCCGTCGGCTGCCACGATGAAGTCCGCCGGGACGACCGACGTTCCCTGATGCAGGAGCTGGAAGAACGCGTGCTGTCCGTTCGTGCCCGGCTCGCCCCACAGGATCGGTCCGGTGGCGTGTTCGACCGGACGGCCATCACGGTCCATTCGCTTGCCGTTGCTCTCCATATCCAGCTGCTGGAGATAAGCGGGCAGCCGGTGCAGGTACTGGTCGTAGGGCAGCACGGCATGGGTGTCGCAGCCCAGGAAGTTGCGATTCCAGACGCCGATGAGGCCCAGGATCACGGGGAGATTGCGTTCGAGCGGCGCCGTCCGGAAGTGCTCGTCGAGCGCGTGGGCGCCGCCGAGGAGGGCTTCGAAGTGATCCATCCCCACGGCCAGCGCAATGGGCAGGCCGATGGCCGACCACAGGGAATAGCGCCCGCCCACCCAGTCCCAGAACTCGAACACGCGGTCGGCAGGAATGCCGAATGCGCGCGTCGCTTCGAGGTTGGTGCTGACCGCAGCGAAATGGGACGGTACCGCCGAGTCACCGAGTGCATCGGCGATCCACGCCCTGGCCGACTGCGCGTTGGCCATCGTTTCCTGGGTCGTGAAGGTCTTGGAAGACACGACGAACAACGTGGTGGCCGGATCGACGCCACGCAGGGTCTCGACCAGATGGGTGTCGTCGACGTTCGAGACGAAGCGGACGTCCGGACCGCTCCCGCGGAATGCCTTCAGCGCTTCGGCAGCCATGAGCGGGCCGAGATCGGACCCGCCGATGCCGATGTTGACCACGGTCCGGTAAGGCGCGCCGCCCGAGCCTACCGCCGTGCCGCCACGCACGGCCTCGGAAAACCGTCTCATCCTCGCGAGGACATCCCTCACCCCGGGCATCACGTCCACCCCGTCCACGATCACCGGTCG
>CAZEDA010000149.1:2130-8031 GCA_964510915.1 uncultured Rhodocyclaceae bacterium
GACTCAGGCGGCCTTCTTGCGCCCGGTGGGGGCGGGGGCGATGGTCGTCTCGGAGATTTCCGTGAGGTGCTTGCCGGCCTTGGTGGCGACGTCGTAGGCCTGATTCGCGGCGGAGAGGGCGGACTTGAAGGCGGCAACGGCGAAGTCGGAACCGGCGGGGGCATTCTTGGACACCTGCTCGATGGCCCCGCTCAGCTGCTTGTTGAACTCGGTCATCTTGGCGTCGAAGAACTTCGTGTACTCGGACTGCATGGAGCTCACGAGCGACTGAAGGTGACGGGCGTAGGCCATGGACCGATCGCCGGCGGGCTGGGCGACCTCGGTGGCGGACTGAACCCATTCCTGGGGCGACTTGGCACCGGAGAGGGTCCGGGCGGCGTCGAGGGTATCGGCCAGAGCGGCGCGCGAACTCTGGAACTGAAAGTCGAGCAGCTTCTCGGTGCTCTCGGCCGTCAGCGTGGCGAAGTCCAGCCAGCTTTGCACGGCGCCCTTGTTCAGCGAAACAACCGGTTCGGGGATGGTGTACATGGCGGAGAGGATTCCCTTCGGATAGCGTGGAGACGGGCATTGCAGCGCGACTTTTGCTGCAACGCAATGCCCCGAATTCTATTGCTGAGCATGCCTGTGTCAAGTGGGAAGGCCTCGCTGGCGAGAAAATTTGGTGTGCCGCAACAATTGCTAACAACTCCACGGCCATGTCCTTCCGGCGGAGCCCGAGAGTAGAATCCCCGTCCCGTCCCGAGGCCCCGCGATGACCGCCACCGATGACATGATGGTTCCGTTTCCCGGCGCCGGACAGGCGGCGGAATCGGTCGGACCGGGCATCCTCCAGGCCTTTCTCGAAGCGGTCGGCCAGCCCATGGCGGCCCTCGATCTCGACGGCCGCATCCTCACCTGCAACGCCACGTTCCGCGATTCCGTCGAGGCCCTCTATGGGGTCACTGTCCAGACCGGCGCGTCCTTCCGGGATCTCCTGGGGTCGTCGGAAGAGACCGAGCGCCTGACCGGCATCGTCGACCGGGCTCTGGCGGGAGAGTCCTTCACCGTCGAGATGGAACTGGGCGACCCCGCCTGCGGACGGAGCCTCTTCACCATTCTCCTGGCGCCTTTGCGCGACGAGAACGGTGCCCTGAAGGGCGCGGCCTTTTCCGCCCAGGACATCACCGAACTCAAGCGCGAGCACATGCTGCTCATGGAGAGCGAGCGTCGCTTCCGGGACCTCGCGGCGAACGTCCCTGGCGTGATCTACGAGTGGATCGAGCGCTCGGACGGCACCAGCGGGTTCCTTTGGGTGAGCCCGCGTCTGGAGGAGCTGTTCCGCATCGACCGCAATCAGCTCGGGCGGCTGGGCGAGTTCATCCATCCCGACGACCGCGAGCGCTGGCGAGCTTCCATCGAGGAGGCGAAGCGCCGCTCGGGGGTCTGGAACTTCGAGGGCCGGCTCCTCTATCCGGACGGCGCGATCCGGTGGTGGCAGGGGATCTCCCGCCCGTCGCGCGTCACGGCGGACGAGATCGTGTTCAACGGCGTGATGCTGGACATCACCGATCGCAAGACGGCCGAGCAGGATCTCGTGCTGGCGGCCAAGGTCTTCGAGGGAAGCCGCGAGGGCGTGATGATCCTCGACGATCAGGCCCGGGTGCTTTCCGTGAATCGTGCCTTCACCGCGATCACCGGATTTCGTGCGGACGAGGTGCGCGGTACGCTGACATCCGTGTTCGACCCGAGCCGCTACGACGAGGAGTTCCTCGCGGCGCTGTGGGCCGCCGCGGCACGCGATGCCGGCTGGGAAGGGGAGGTCTGGCTTCGGCGGCGGGACGAACTGGCGTTTCCCGCGAGGCTCCGCGTAGGCGTGGTGCGCGCCAACGACGAAAGAGTCACGCAGTACTTCCTGATCTTCGAGGACATCTCCGAACGCAAGGCGCAGGAAGACCGCATCCGCCACCTGGCGCAGCACGACTTCCTGACGGGGCTGCCGAACCGCGCGCTGCTCGAAGACCGCCTGAAGCAGGCCGTTCCGCTCGCCCAGCGAAACGGCACGCGCCTGGGCGTGATGTTTCTCGATCTCGATCGCTTCAAGATCATCAACGATTCGCTCGGTCACGAAACCGGCGACGGTCTGCTGAAGCAGGTCGCCCGCCGGCTGATCGGCTGCGTCCGCGCGGCAGACACCGTGAGCCGCCAGGGCGGTGACGAGTTCGTGATCCTCCTGCAGGACCTCGACACCGCGGAGCACGCGGCATCTGTCGCGCGCAAGGTGCTCGAGGTTCTGGCCGAACCCTTCGTGCTGGACGGGCTCACGCTCAACGTGACGCCGTCGATGGGCATCGCGGTGTATCCCGATGACGGGCCGGATTTCCAGACGCTGCTCAAGAACGCCGATGCTGCGATGTACCACGCGAAGTCGCTGGGCCGGAACAACTTCCAGTTCTTCACGCCGGGAATCAACGCGCGCGTGCTCGAACGCGTCGAGATCGAATCGCGGCTCCGCGGGGCGCTGCAGGCGAACGAACTGCGTCTGTGGTTTCAGCCGCGGTTCGATGTGCGTACGCGGTCGATCACGGGTCTCGAGGCGCTGCTGCGCTGGCCCGACGGTGCGGGCGGCTACATCGCGCCGGGCCGGTTCATTCCCGTCGCGGAAGACTCCGGACTCATCGTCACCCTGGGGGATTGGGTCCTCGATGAACTCGGTCGGCATCTGCGTGCATGGCGCGATGAACGGGTGCCGGTGGTTCCGGTGTCGGTCAACGTTTCCGCCGCGCAGTTCCGCCAGCGCGGGCTCGCGCAGCGCATTGCCACCGCGGTCGACCCTCACGTGCTCGACAACCGGCTGGTGACACTCGACATTCCCGAAGTCTCGCTCATGCAGGACCCGGATGCTGCGCGCCTGGCGCTCGGCGAACTGCACGAACTGGGAATCCGCCTGGCCGTCGATGATTTCGGAACGGGCTTTTCGTCTCTAGCGCACCTGAAGCGCCTGCCCATCGACTGTCTGAAGATCGACCGTTCGCTGGTGCATGGCGTGCCCGAGGACGACGATGCCGCGCAGATTGCCCTGGCGATCATCGGGCTCGCACGCTCACTCGGATTGCGGACTCTTGCGGAAGGGGTCGAGACGCGGGAGCAACTGGAGTTCTTCCGCTATCACGGCTGCAACGAGGCGCAGGGATTCCTGCTGGCGCAGCCGATGCCGGCCGAAGCCGTGCCCGCGTGGCTTACGAGTTTCGCGGGGGCGGCGGCGGGCGCGCCCCGCTGGTAGCGTCCTGACGGAATCCTCGCGCCTTGCACGCGAGGATTCCGCCCGGCATCACATCACAGTCTTTCGAAGATCGCGGCGATACCCTGTCCGCCGCCGATACACATGGTGACCAGCGCGTAGCGGCCGCCGATGCGCTCGAGTTCGTGGATGGCCTTCACCGCGAGAATGCAGCCGGTCGCCCCGATCGGGTGACCGAGCGCAATCGCACCGCCGTTCGGGTTGGTGCGGGCGGGATCGAAGCCGAGATCCTTCGCGACCGCGCATGCCTGCGCCGCGAACGCTTCGTTCGATTCGATGACGTCCATCTGTGCCACGGTGAGTCCGGCGCGAGCCATCGCCGACTTCACGGCCGGCACCGGACCGATGCCCATGATCTGCGGATCCACACCGGCGTGACCGTAGGAGACGAGACGCGCTCGCGGCTTGCAGCCTTTCTTCTCGGCGGTGGCGCGGTCCATCAGCACCATGGCTGCCGCGGCATCGTTGAGGCCCGAGGCGTTGCCTGCGGTGACGGTACCGTCCTTCTGGAAGACGGCACGAAGCTTCGCCATGTCGGCGATCGTCGCTTCGCTGCGGACATGTTCGTCCGTGTCGAAGACCACCGTGCCCTTTTTGCTTTTCAGTTCGACCGGCAGGATCTGCGACTTGAATCGCCCGTCGGCGATTGCGGCTGCCGCACGCCGGTGGCTTTCCACCGCGAATTCATCCTGCAGTTCCCGCGAGAGCGACCAGCGTGCGGCGATGCGTTCCGCGGTGATGCCCATGTGCTGCTTGTCGAACGGATCGGACAGGGCGCCCGTCATCCAGTCGATGAGCGGTTCGTCCCCCATGCGCTGGCCCCAGCGGGCTGCCGGCATCACGTAGTTGGAGCGGCTCATGTTCTCCGCGCCGCCGGCTAGGGCGACATCGGTGTCGCCAAGCAGAATGGTCTGCGCCGCCGTGACGATCGCCTGCAGGCCGCTGCCGCACAGGCGGTTGAGCGTGAGGGCGGGGGTCTCCTGCGGAATGCCGCCGTTCATCGCGCAGACGCGCGAGAGGTACATGTCCTTCACTTCGGTCTGGATCACGTTGCCGAACACGACGTGTCCGATGTCCGCCGGCTGCACGCCGGCCCGCGCGATCGCTTCGCGCGTGACCATGGCGCCGAGTTCCGTCGGGGAAAGATCCTTGAGGGCGCCGCCGAAATCGCCGATGGCGGTGCGAACGCCGCTCACGACGACCACTTCTCTGTTCTGGTTCATGCTGATCGACTCCGGATTCGGGTGAGAGGGCGAACGCTCAGCGTTCCACGGCGAGGGCCACGCCCATGCCGCCGCCGATGCAAAGGCTCGCGAGACCCTTCTTCGCGTCGCGCCGGATCATCTCGTGCAGCAGAGTGACCAGGATGCGGCAGCCGCTCGCGCCGATGGGGTGGCCGATGGCGATGGCTCCACCGTTCACGTTGACCTTGCTCGTGTCCCAGCCCATGTCTCGGTTCACCGCGATCGCCTGCGCGGCGAACGCTTCGTTGATCTCCATCAGGTCCAGGTCCTTGGCGGTCCAGCCGGCCTTCGACAGGCACAGCTGGCTGGCAGGAACGGGGCCCATGCCCATGAACTTCGGATCGACGCCGGCGGAGGAATAGGCGCGGATCTTCGCGAGCGGCTTGAGTCCCAGGTCTGCGGCGGTGCGGGCCGACATCATCATCACGGCGGCGGCGCCATCGTTGATGCCCGAGGCGTTGCCGGCGGTCACGGAGCCTTCCTTGTCGAAGGCGGGACGCAGACCGGCGAGGGCTTCGACCGTCGTGCCGGGCTTCACGTATTCGTCCGAATCGAACACGACCGGCGGGCCCTTGCGCTGGGGAATCTCGACGCCGACGATCTCGTCCTTGAAGCGCCCGGCCTTCTGCGCCGCTTCTGCCTTCTGCTGGGAATTGGCAGCGAAGGCGTCCTGCTCTTCGCGGGACACGCCCCACTTCTTCGCGACGTTCTCGGCGGTGATGCCCATGTGGTACTGGTTGTACACGTCCCACAGGCCGTCGACGATCATGGAGTCGACGAGCTTGGTGTCGCCCATGCGAAAGCCGTCGCGCGAGTTCATCAGCACGTGGGGCGACGCGCTCATGTTCTCCTGGCCGCCGGCGATGACGATCTGCGCATCACCTGCCTTGATGGCCTGCGCGGCAAGATGAGTCGCCTTGAGGCCGGAGCCGCACACCTTGTTGATGGTCATGGCGGGCACCATGTCCGGCAGGCCCGCGAAAATGGACGCCTGGCGCGCCGGGTTCTGGCCGGAGGCGGCGGTCAGCACCTGCCCGAGCAGCACCTCACTGATCATGTCGGCCTTGACGCCGGTGCGTTCCAGCAGCGCCTTGATCACCACCGCGCCGAGCTGCGGTGCCGCCGTCTTGGCGAGCGATCCGCCGAACTTGCCGACCGCCGTGCGAACGGCGCCCACGATAACGACATCATCCATGACTGTGCTCTCCTTTGAGGAAGCTCTGATCCACTCGTGCGCCGCCGCCTGAGCCTCGAGGCCGTCGGTCGCCGAAAGTCGTGCCGGTGCTGCGCTGCAAAAGCCCCGAACTGGCTAGTCTACGCGCCTGAAAAGGACGCTGTCGAGACGGGGTTGCTGCGCTACAACATGCGGTTCGGGCTGGT
>CAZEDA010000150.1:0-8007 GCA_964510915.1 uncultured Rhodocyclaceae bacterium
GTGCGCGCGGCGGCTTCCTCCGCCTCGAAGCGGGGTGCCTGGGCGCCCCGCGCATTTGCCCACGCCAGCCCCAGGCGCACCTGTTCGAGGTTCACGTCCAGCCCGTCGGGCACTCTGCGGATCTCCGCGAGAGTCCGCCCGTAGCGATCCTTCCCGCGGGTGTCCACCCGCACCCGATACCCCCGCACCAGCTGCTGCAGAGACCGTCTCGACTCCCGCCCGAAGCGCTGGTCGCTTTCGGGGGCGTCGATGTAGAGCAGCCGGATCGTCTCCCGGCGGCCGCGGCGGACCACGGTGAGGGTGTCGCCATCGGCGACGTGGATGACCGACGATTCCCAAACGGCTGCCGCAACCGGGATCGGCGCGCCGATCGCCGCAAGGCACAGGAGCAGGAGCCCGACGGCGCGGGTCATGGGGGCGTGGCAGTGCCCGAGGGACGCGCCGGGCCGATCAGGGCGCCGGTTCGACCGGGACCGCCGGCACCTGGAACACCTGCCGCAGGTAGGAGACGTAGGACGGGTCGTAGTCCATCGTCTTCTCGGGCGTGTCGCTGATCTTCGCGACGGGCTGGCCGTTGCAGCGGGTCATCTTGATGACGACCTGCAGGGCATCGACGCCGAGATCGTTGGTGAGATTGGTGCCCAGACCGAAGCCCGGCTTGCAGCGGCCCTTGAAGCGTTCGTAGAGCTGGATGCACAGCGGCACGGTCAGGCTGTCGCTGAACACGAAGGTCTTGCTGCGCGCATCCACGCGCATGCGCTGATAGTGCGCGAGCATCTTCTCGCCCCACTCGAACGGATCGCCCGAATCGTGGCGCACGCCGTCGAACAGCTTGCAGAAGAACAGATCGAAGTCGCGCAGGAAGGCGTCCATGCCGCACACGTCGGTGAGCGCGATGCCGAGGTCGCCGCGGTATTCCTCCGCCCACTTGTCGAATGCGAAGCGCTGCGAGTCGCGCAGGCGCGGGCCCACGGCCTGGCAGGCCTGCAGATACTCGTGGGCCATGGTGCCCAGCGGGATCATGCCGAACTCGCGCGCGAAGTAGACGTTGCTGGTGCCGGCGACACGCGGCGAGATCTCGCGGGCGAGGGTTTCGATCACGCGGCGCTGCCAGGCGCGGGAGAACCGGCGGCGTGTGCCGAAGTCGGAGATGCGGAATTCCGGATCGGGGTGGGCACGCACGAGGCCGATCTTCGTGGCGAGGCGCCGGACGCCCTCCGCCGTGTCGAGCCCGCTGTGCGTGTTGCGGAAATGCACCTCGCTCACGATCGCGAGTACCGGCACCTCGAACAGGATCGTGTGCAGCCAGGGACCGCGGATGAGGATGTCGATCCCGCCTTCCTGCTCGGGCGCGAGGCGGACGTCGATGAAGCTCTCGTCCAGCTGGAACAGGCGCAGCAGGTCGACGTAGTCGCTCTTGAGGAAGCGCAGGCCGCGCAGATAGTCGAGCTCATCGCGGCGGAAGCGCAGCGAGCAGAGCTGGCGCACTTCCTCGCGGATCTCGTCGACGTGGGGCGACAGGTCCACGCCGCGACTGCGGCACTTGAAGCGGTACTCGGCCTGGGCGCCCGGGAACTGATGCAGCACGACCTGCATCATCGAGAACTTGTACAGGTCCGTGTCGAGCAGCGACTGGATGATCATGAAAACTCCGTGACAGCCGCGATTGTCCCCGAATCGGCGTCCGGGGCAAAGCCGCGGCGGCCGTCTCCTGCCGTCACGCGTCGAAGCGGTCCAGCACCTGGCCGGGCCCGGCTGCGAGCGGCACGTAGTTCTGGCCGTCGAATACGCGCACGCCATTCACCCACACCCCGTGGACGCCCGTGGGGCGGCGGATGATGCGAGTGCCGCCGGCGGGCAGGTCGTTGAGGCGCACGAGGCCCGACACCCCCACCGTTTCGGGGTCGAACAGCATCAGGTCCGCCCACATGCCTTCGGCGATGCGGCCGCGCTCGGGAATGCGGTAGCGCGCGGCGGGCTGCGCCGCCAGCCGATGCGCGGCCTCCGCGAGGCTGAAGGTCCCGGTCTCGCGGACCCAGTGGGCCAGGAAGTGCAGCCCGAATCCGGCATCGCAGAAGTAGATGAGATGCGCGCCCGCGTCGGACAGGGCGAGTACGCCGGCATCGTGACGCAGCAGCGGCGCCACCCCCGCGTCGTTGTTCTGGAAGAGCTTCGCGATGAAGCGAGTGCGCAGACCGTCGGCCAGCGCCGTGTCGAAGAACAGGTCGAGCGGATCGACGCCCCGCCGCTTGGCCTCCACGGCGATGGTGGTGCCGTCGGGCAGTTCGACCTTGCCCCAGTCGCCGTAGAAGAGCAGTCCCTCGCCGGGATGGGCAAGGTTGTGGCGGAACCGCGCGCGGAACGCCGGATCGGCGTAGATGGCCGGCAGGTCTCCGGGTTTCGCCGTCTTCACGCGCTCGAATGCGTCGTGCGAATAGAGCAGGTAGGGATCCTCGAGCGTGAAGTCGAAGGAGAGCGGCTGACAGCTCGTGTGGATGTACACCTCGTGTCCGCGCGACAGCGCCGCTTCGCAGCGCCGGTACCAGTCCGCGCCGGTCTCCGGCGAGGCTTCGTTGTACATGGTGAGCACCGTCACGATGAAGGCGGGCCGGCCGGTGCGCGCGGCGATTTCCTCCATGTACTCGGGGGTGCCTCGGGGACCTGTCGCCATCACGAAGATGCCGCGGCCTGCCTCGCCCAGCACATCGGTGAGGGCGCGCATCTCGCTGTCGGGCGCGATGGTCGAGGGCATCGGCAGACCGCCGAAGCCGCTATGGTTCGGCGAGAAGGACGACGCGAATCCCGCAGCGCCGCCGGCAAGCGCTTCGCGCAGCATCGCGCACATGCGTCCGAGTTCCTCGGGCGTGGCTTCGGCGCGCGTGGAGGCCTCGGCACCCATCACGGCGGTGCGCGCGGTGGAATGGCCGAACAGGACGCCGACGTTCGCGTAGGGCCGGATGCGGCGCAGCTGATCGAGGTATTCCGGGAAGGTCTCGAACTCCCAGCGGGTGCCGGTGAGGAGCGCCTCGAGGTCCATGCCTTCGACGACCGACAGATTCTTCACCACCGCCTCGCGCTGCGATTCGGGGCAGGGCGCGATGCCGAAGCCGCAGTTGCCGATGATCGCGGTGGTGACGCCGAGGGAGGGCGATGGCGACATCGTGCGATCCCAGGTGATCTGCGCGTCGTAGTGCGTGTGGACGTCGATGATGCCGGGCATGAGCGCGAGTCCGCGTGCCTGGATCGTGTCCCGTGCGCTGCCGGTGATCCGACCGATTTCGGCAATGCGTCCGCCCGAGACGGCGACGTCGGCGGTGACGGGGTCGGCGCCAGAGCCGTCGAGGACGGTGGCGCCGCAGATGACGAGATCGTGCATGGCTGGTCGGATCCGGAGTGGTGGAACGGTGGCCGGGGAAGATCGGATCAACGGGCGAGCGCGCCTGCCGATCAGGCTCCTCCTACGCCGGTCGCCGGAGAGACCGGATCATACGCGCGCGAGGGCCGCTTCGTGGTCGAGCAGCCAGCGCTTGCGCGATACGCCGCCCGAATAGCCGGTGAGTGCGCCATCGTGCCCGACCACGCGGTGGCACGGCACGACGATGGAGATCGGATTCGCGCCGTTGGCCGCGCCCACCGCGCGCACCGCACGGGGACGACCGATGCGCGTCGCGAGCGCACCGTAGTGCGTTCTTTCCCCGAATCCGATCGTCGTGAGCGCGTTCCACACCTCGCGCCGGAAGGGCGTGCCGCTGGCGGCAAGCGGCAGATCGAACCTTCGCAGGCTGCCCGCGAAGTAGGCGTCCAGCTGCCGGCGGGCTTCCTCCAGCAGGTGGATGTCCGCGTCGGGTACGAGCGGTGGCAGTGTCGTGGCGCAGGGCTCGTCCTCGAACTTGATGTGGGTGATGCCGGTGCGATCGGCGACGACGACAAGCCGCCCGATCGGCGTTTCCATCACGAAAGGATTCATGGGGTCTCCGCAAGGCTGCGCCAGAGGTGCATGACGGCATAGGCCCGCCAGGGTCGCCACGCCTCGGCGGCGGCGAGGACTTCCCGGTCTGCCTTTGTGCCGAGGGCCTTCCGCACGCCGTAGTCCGTGTGAGGGAAGGCGTCGGGGCAGCCCAGAGCGCGCATGGCGAGGTACTGGGCCGTCCATTCGCCGATGCCGGGCAGGGCGCGCAGGCAGGCGAGCTGCGCGTCGGCGTCTGCGACGGGATCGAGCGACAGCGTGCCTTCGTCGATGGCGCGCGCGAGCGCCAGAATGGCCCTGGCGCGCGCCGACACGATGCCGAGGCTCGCGATGGCGTCCACCGTGAGTCCCGCCACGAGACTCGCCGGCGGGAACAGCACCTGCAGGTCCGGTGTCGTGGTGACCACCGGATCGCCGAACGCCCGCGCGAAGCGGCCGGCCAGCGTCCGCGCGGCCTTCACCGTGACCTGCTGACCGAGGATCGCGCGCACCGCCATCTCGAAGCCGTCGAATGCGCCGGGGAGCCGCAGCCCCGGCGCGTGCTGTGCGAGAGCGCCGAGCCGCGACGCGATTTCTTCCGGATCCGCGGCGAGGTCGAAGAGCCGCTTTGCACGTTGCAGAACGACGGGAAGCGCGGGCAGCAGGGAGGCGGAAACCGTCACCCGCACGTGTGTGCACGACGGATCGAGGCTCGCGGAGAGCCAGCCGGTGTGACCGCCGCGCGGTCGCAGGATGCGGACCGTGCGGAGATAGGTCGCGCCGTCCACCGCTTCCACGCCGTCGATCGTGCGGCGTGCGAGAAACGCGATCAGCGCCGTCCAGTCGAGGGGCGGCCGAAAGGAGAGCCGGAAGGACAACTCGTCCGGCGCGGCGGCGGGCGCCGAACGTCGGAACCCCGACGGCGCGAGGCCGTAATGGCGGGTGAAGGCACTCTGGAATCCGCGCAGGCTGCCGAAGCCCGCCGCGAACGCCACGTCGACGACAGGCAGTGCCGTGTCGGTGAGCAGGCGTTTCGCGTGCAGCAGCCGCTGTGTCTGCGCGTACTCGAACGGGGCGACGCCGAACTCCTCGCGGAACACGCGGCGCAGATGCCGCGGCGTAACCGCAAGCTTCGCGGCGACGGCGGGAAGATCGAGTTCGTCGCCGACGCCTTCCTCGATCAGGGAGGCCGCGGCGCGGGCGAGGCGAGCGGGCGAGTCGACGGCAGCGAATCCCGGCGCGGTCTCCGGACGGCAGCGCAGGCAGGGCCGGAAGCCGGCGGATTCCGCAGCCGCCGCACTCGCGAAGAAATGACAGTGCTCGGGGCGGGGCAGACGGCTGGGACACACGGGCCGGCAGTAGATGCCGGTCGTGTCCACACCCATGAACAGGCGGCCATCGAAGCGCGCGTCACGCGCGCGCCACGCCGTGTAGCAGATGTCGGGGTCGAGATCCATGGCGCCAAGATACCGGAGTTGCTCCGGCACCATGCGCCGTTTGCGGACCTCTCAATCCGCGCCGGTCAGGCGGACGCCTGGTCCTCCAGGCGGAATCGTTCCACGGCGTGCCGCAGATCGCGCGCCATGGCGTGCAATCGTCCGGATGTCCGCGTGCCTTCCTCCACGGAATCCAGGGTGTCTCGCGCGAGCGCGGAGAGCTGGGTCGCGTGCGAGGAGATCTCGTCGATGGCACTTCGCTGATGCGCGATCGCGCCGGCGATGCGGTCGACGCCTTCGGCCGCCTGGACGGCGGCGTCACAGGCGCTGTTCAGCACGTCGCCCACGGACTGCACCTGAGACTGCGAAGCGTCCAGCGCCGCGACGCCGCTCCGGATGCCGTGATCCACGGCCTGGGATTCCTCCTCCAGGCGCAGCGTCACCGAATCGATCTCCTTCGCGGCCTGCGCCGACTTCTCGGCGAGCTTGCGCACTTCGTCCGCGACCACGGCGAAGCCGCGACCCTGTTCGCCGGCCCGCGCTGCCTCGATGGCCGCGTTGAGGGCGAGCAGATTGGTCTGATCCGCGATGTCACGCACCTGGCGGGTCATGCCGGAGATGACGCGAGTGCTGTCGACGAACCGGGTGACGAGCGAACCGACATCCTCGACGGTGAAGCGCAGGTCGCGGATGTGCCGGGAGAGCAGTTCGCCGTGTTCGGTGCCCTGGCGGGACTGCGAGAGACTTTCCCGGGCAAGCGCGCGCACCTGCTCGGCCGTGGCCACCACGTCCATCGCGCTGCTCGTGGCCGCATCGATCGCCGACGTCACGGACGTGATGGAGGCCGCCTGGGCGTGAGATCCGGAATGCATGGCCTGGGCCGACCGGTCCAGAGACTGGGATTCGGCGTCCAGTGCCGCCACGTTGCGCTGCACGTTGCCGACGAGATCGCGCAGGCTGTCGTTCATGTCGCGCAGCGCTCTGGCGAGCTGGCCGGTCTCGTCGTCGGAGCGGACTTCGATCCGGCTGGTGAGATCGCCGCTGGCCACGCGCCGTGCGACGCTCACGGCTTCCTGCATGGGTCTCACGATCCGACGGGTGAGGATCAGGGCGCCGACCAGGGTCAGCAGGGCAACGATGCCGAAGGCGCCGACGGTGCGGATCACGGCGTCGCGGGTGGCCCGATGCAGGTCGTCGAGATAGATCCCGGAGCCCACGATCCAGCCCCAGGGCGCGAACCCCTTCACGAAGGAGAGCTTCGGCACGGGCCGGTCCATGCCCGGCTTCGGCCAGGCGTAGGTGACGAACCCGGCGCCATCGCGGCGAACCGTGTCCGCGAACACGGAGAACAGTGCCACCCCGTTGGGGTCCTTCAGGCCGCTCAGGTCCTTGCCGTCCAGTTCCGGCTTGATGGGATGCATCACTCCCTTCGCGTCCAGGTCCGAGACGAAGATGTAGTCGTTTTCGCCGTAGCGGACGCCGCGCAGGGCCTGAAGGGCACGCGACCGCGCTTCGGCCGCGGGCAGGGCGCCGGACACCTCCAGACCGTGGAAGTGCGATACGACCGCGTGGGCCGATTCGACGATGTGCCGGGCGGCCTGGCGCCGCTCCGCCTCGATCGCCTGCACGTCGAACCACAGGGTGACGGCCGTGAGCACGCCGAAACCGGCGATGGCGATGGCCACGAGCCACCGCAGTTTTGCAGCCAGACCTACCGGGCGCTTCATTTCGGGCATGGAGCCTCTCCTCGACGATGTCCGGTGCATGGCGCTTTGGCCGAACGGACCTGATCCCGCGATCGCGGGGACAGGCACGGGGACGAATGCGCCCGGCACCGGCTTTGAACGGGGTCAATTAGCGGAGGGCCTGCACCAACCTTGAGCGTGAATCGGCAGGAATATGCAGATTTATTGCGTTCCGGCGTCCGGATACGACCTCCCGAGGAGCAGGGGGAATCTCGGCGGCGGGCCGTCCGGGACGGCCTCCCGGATACAATGCCGGCTTCACGGATTTTGCGAATTCCCGGTTGTCCTCCCCCCGAAAACCTGCCGACGCACCCGGTATCGACCTGCGTTCGCGCTTCGCCCTGCTGGATACCTGCATGCTCGCCGACCGCGGCCGTCTGGCCGGACGGTTGTCGCGTCTGCGGGATACCGGTCGCGCCACGCCGGACGAACTGAAGGCGATCGATGACGCCCTGGCCGCTTCGGCGGCCCGCGTGGCGGCGCGCCGTGCCCGGCTCCCGAGACCCACCTACCCCGAAGATCTCCCCGTCAGCGAGCGGCGCGAGGACATCCTCGCGGCGCTGCGCGCCAATCAGGTGGTGATCGTCTGTGGCGAGACGGGCTCCGGCAAGACCACGCAGCTGCCCAAGCTCTGCCTCGAACTCGGGCGCGGTGTGACGGGCATGATCGGTCACACGCAGCCACGCCGGATCGCTGCGCGTACCGTCGCCGGGCGAATCGCGCAGGAACTCGCCTCCCCTCTGGGGGATCTGGTCGGCTATAAGGTCCGGTTCCACGACGCGACCGGCGGCGAGCCGCTCATCAAGCTCATGACCGACGGCATCCTCCTCGCGGAGACCGTCAACGACCGGCAGCTGCGCGCCTACGACACGATCATCGT
>CAZEDA010000151.1:0-1993 GCA_964510915.1 uncultured Rhodocyclaceae bacterium
TGAAGAACACCAGCAGGAACATCATGATGTCGATCATCGGGATCACTTCGATGCGCGGACGGTCCGCCTCGAAGTAGCGGTCGGTGCGGGATCGCATGGATCGCCCCTCAGCGCGGCGTGCCGCCGTGGAGGCGGTTCACGACGGTGATCTTGATGAGTTCCATCTGCTGCACGCCGAGGCGCACGCGCTTGTTGAAGTAGTTGAGGAACACGAGGCCGATGATCGCGATGAACAGGCCGCCGCCGGTGGCGATCAGCGCCTCGCCGATACCACCCGTCACCGCACCCGCACCGGCACCGACGCCCTGATTGCCGAGCACGTCGAAGGTCTTGATCATCCCGAAGATGGTGCCGAGAAGACCCAGCAGCGGCCCGAGCGTCACCGCGGTATCGAGCACCCAAAGGTTGCGGTCCATCACCGGCACGACCTCGAGGATCGCCTCGTCGATGTGGCGCTCCGCCGCTTCCGCATCCGTCGCCTGGGACTCCACGCCGGTGGTCACCAGCACCGACTGCATCGCGCCGCCGAAGCGGCTCGCGACGGACTTCAGCCCGTCGTAGTCACGGTAGGCGGTCTTCTTCAGGTCGCGCTCGATCGCCGCGCCCTGGTTCAGCACCCGGTGGAAGAACCAGAGCCGCTCGATGACCACGGCGAGACCGACCGTGAACAGGATGACCAGAACGGGAATGACTCCCATGGAGAGGGAGCTCAATTCGATGAAACTGTTCCACATGTGCGTGACCTTTCGTGCGTCGTCTACAGGGTTGTCGGGGGCATGGGATGGGATCCGGAACCGGCAGGATCACCGCCCCTCGGGAAATGGCGGGAAGAACGGCACGCCGTACTTCTCGACGATCTCGCGGATCTCGCCGTTGGCGAGCATCTCGGTGAAGGCGTCGTCGAGCAGTTTCTTGAATTCGGTTTCCTTCGCCTTCACGGCCCAGGCGCCGTTGAAGCGCTGGCCGGGCTCGGGCTGGAAACCCGCGGACATGGCGAGTTCGACGTTCTTGTCGCGATTCGCGACGGGAATCGAGGGACCCCACACCATGATCGCGTCCACTTCCTTGCGGAGCAGACCGTCGATCACGCGGTTGTTCTGGAAGTAGGTCTCCACCGGAATGCCCAGGGCCACGGCGTTGTCGTACATGGGCGAGTAGGCCGGCACGCCGATCTTGAAGCCCTTGCCCTTCAGCTCCGCGAGAGTGCGGGCCTTGGGAACCTTGCCCTGGTGCACGAGGACGAAGCCCACGCCAAGGTACGGCGTGGTGAACGCCATCTCGTTCTTGGTCATGTGGTCGTCGTCACCGGTGATGACGAGACCGAGGAAGACGTCGCAGAACCCGCGGTTGATGGTCTGCCGGAACGCGAGATTGACACCACCCCGATAGACGCCGGTGTTGGCCCACATGATCGAGAACTCCCAGCCGTTCTTCTGGGCGATGCGGCTCAGGATCTCGATGTCGATGCCCGGGGGCTCCGACTTGAGCGCCGTGTGGGAGAAGGGGTAGTACCAGGCATCGGCGCAGGCCAGGATGCGCTTCATCATGCGGACGCGGCCGATGGCGGAGAGGTACTTGGCTTCCTGCGGGATGGCCACCGGCGGCCCGCCGTAACGGTAGCCGCCCTGGTAGAGCCGGTCCGTGAACGGGTCGAAGATCTCCGGCTCCTTGTACCCGATCTCCGCGACTCGCGGGCGCGGGTTCGCGATCACGTACTCCACGTCGAGTTCGGGAATGGGCCTGGTCTGGGCGCCGGCCGGCAGAGCGCACGCTGCCAGGAGTGCGCCCGCGACGAACCAGCCTGCGGGACTGCGGAACCACCTCACGGACACAACTCCTCCCACGGGCTCTGACGGCCGTGCTCGCTACTCATCTCAGGGACCGCTTGACGCGGGGACATCGGCGGGACCATCGCAGGTCCGCTGCACAGCCGGGAGGGTGCCGTCCCTCCGTGGCGCTTGGCCGGCTGGAGTGTAGCGCATCCTCCGGCCGG
>CAZEDA010000151.1:2093-7966 GCA_964510915.1 uncultured Rhodocyclaceae bacterium
CGGCGCCTGATTGCCGGCAGCGGCGGTGCAGCGATTGCCCTGACGGCGCCTCTTCGGACCTCCGCTGCCGCCCGACGCGGCGCGCCGCGGATCGCAATCATCGGCGCCGGGCTGGCCGGCCTCGCCGCGGCCCATGCGCTGCGGCGCGCGGGTCACGATCCCGAGGTGTTCGAGGCTTCCGATCGCCTGGGCGGCCGGTGCTTCTCGGAACGCGCCGCGTTTGCCGAAGGACAGATCGCCGAGCGGGGCGGCGAGTTCCTGGACACGTCGCACACCGAGATCCTCACGCTCGCGAAGTCCCTCGGTCTTGCCGTCGACGACGTGCTGGCGGATGAGCCGGAGGGCTGCGAGGGGTGGACTCTGCTGGACGGTGCGCTCTATTCCGGCGACGCGGCCACGCGCGATTTCCAGGCCGTGTTCCCCATCGTGCAGAAGCAGGCCCGCGCACTCGGCGACCACTACGGATACGCCGATTCGAACGCGACCGCGCGGGCGCTCGATGCGATGAGCGTGTCGGACTGGATCGCCCAGCACGTCCCCGGCGGGAACGCCTCGCGGTTCGGCCGGCTCGTCACCAACGCGTTCGAAGAGGAATACGCGATCGAGGCAGCGCGCCTGTCCGCACTCAGCCTGGTCGTGACGCTGTCGGCGTCCCCCCGCGACCACTTCGAGCCCTATGCCGGATCGGATCAGCGCTTCCACATCCGCGGCGGCAACGATGCCCTCGTGGCACGGCTCGCCGCGAGTCTGCGGCGCCCCGTGGAACCGGAGATGCCTCTCGTGGCGCTCGCACGCCGTCACGACGGGCGCTACGACGTCACGGTCCGGCGCGGCTCCGGCACGCTCACCGACCGGTTCGACCGGGTCGTGCTCGCGCTGCCCTTCTCCAATCTGCGGGACGTGGACCTTTCGCGCGCCGGCTTCCGGCCGCGCAAGCTGCGGGCCATTCGCGAACTGCCGATGGGCGCCAGCACGAAACTGCAGCTGCAGTTCGACGAGCGCCTGTGGCGAACGGCGCGGAACAACGGCGAGGTACGCCTCGACGGCAGCTTCCACGGCACATGGGAAGTCTCCCGTGCACAGGCCGGCCGTGCCGGCATCCTCAATTTCTGGAGCGGCGGGGACCGTGCCATCGCAGCGGGCAAGGGCACGCCGGAAGCGCAGGCCGCGCGTGCGCTCGCGGACCTCGAGGCCGCCCTGCCCGGCATCACCCGCGCGTGGAACGGTCGTGTGATCCGCAACACGTGGGATGCCGACTCGGGCCCGCGTGGATCCTATGCGTACTATCCGCCCGGCTACATGACGACACTGCTCGGCATCGAGAGCGAGCCGGAAGGCGCCTGCCACTTCGCGGGGGAACACACCTCGCCCGAATGGCAGGGCTATCTCAACGGCGCGGTGGAAAGCGGACAACGAGCCGCGCGCGAAGTGCTGCGTGCCGTGGGCAGACTCTGATCGACTGGTGGCTGCCGCGCGACTGCTGCAGCGCAGGATTCCGGTGCGCAGAGCGATCGGGTAAGGTCCGATCCGCCGCCGGCGGGACGACTACTCGCGGCTGCGTGCAGCACAACGATTCGAAGAACATCCGGTCCGGGGAGAACTCGCATGGCGATGATCGACCATGTGGCGCTGTACTACGTCGAGGGGCCCCTGCCCGCCCCGTTCGCGCCGGCGTGGGTGCCGGGTCCGCCGCGGCAGAAGATCCAGTTCTATCTCGCCTGCTTCACCACAGAAGACGGCGTGGAAGGCTGGAGCGCATTTTCCGCCTCCGGCCGCGAACGCGCCGGTATGGGCGACGGTGTTGCCAACCTGTTCCTGGGCCTCGATCCCACCGACATCCCGCTGATGCAGGAGCGCATCCGCATCATGGGCGTGCAAGGCGTGCGCAACGGCTGGCTCGAACCCGCGTTCTGGGACATCAAGGGCAAGCTCGCGGGCCGGCCGGTGCACGAACTTCTGGGCGGCCGTTCGGAACCCATCGTGCTCTATGCCTCGTCGGGCGAGGTCAAGGACCCGGCGGCGCGCATCGACGAAGCCTGGCAGCGGCACGAGGAAGGCTTCCGCACCCTCAAGATCCGCGTGCACGACTGGGACGAAGCCACGGACATCCGGCAGGTGCAGGAAACGGCGCGCGCGCTGGAAGGCAAGATGAAGATCGCCGTGGACTGCAATCAGGCGTTCCGCCTCACCCACCTCGCGCCCGCGCCGCTGTGGGACCTTGCGCGGGCACGGCGCTTCGCGGATGCCTGCGCCGACGTGGGCGTCGCGTGGATCGAGGAACCGCTGTTCATGGAGTGGTTCGACGACATGGCCGCCCTCACGGCCTACTCCACGCGCGTGCCGATCTCCGGCGGCGAGCTCCACACCGCGGGACTGCCGGAATTGCGGCACATGGTGGAGAAGCGCTGCTATCACATCTTCCAGCCCGACGCGATGTGGACGGGCGGCATCGCCGAGACCATGGAGGTCGCCCGACTGTGCCGCGCGGCGGGTCTGGGCTTCACGCCTCACACCTGGAGCAACGGCATCGGCTTCGCCGTGAACCTGCAGGTCCTGCTGGGCTCGGGCTTCGCCAACGAGCATCCGTTCGAGTATCCGCTGAGCCCGCCCGGATGGACGGTGGAAGCCCGTGACGTTCTGCTCACCGAACCGTGGCGCCATCGCCATGGCGTGCTCACACCGCCCACGGCACCGGGACTCGGCTTCGACATCGATCGCGATGCGCTCGCCCGCCACGGCCGCTGCTTCTTCCGCGCAAACCGCACCACACGCGTGTGGATGCCGGAAGTGCTGTAGCCGATCCGGTCCGGACAACCAGGAGATATCGTTGACTTCGCGACACTTCGCCCCGGCTGCGCTCATCCTGTTTGCGCTCGGCTTGCTTTCCTCGCAGGCAGGCGCCGACGAGGTGCCCTACCCCAGCCATCCGATCCGCGTGATCGTGCCGTGGCCGCCCGGCGGCGTGGCCGATTCGGGCACGCGCCGCGTCGCAGCCATCATGGAGAAGATCCTCGGCACGCGGATGATCGTCGACAACCGCCCCGGCGCGAGCGGGCAGATCGCCACCGAGTACGTGGCAAAGGCCGCACCCGACGGCTACACCATCCTCTCGGGAGACATCGCAACCCATGCCGTCAACGCTTGCGTGTTCGCGTCGCTCCGCGCCCACCCGCTGAATGACTTCGAGCCCATCACGCTGCGCAATCGCGGCCCGATGCTGCTCGTGGTGAATGCCGCGAGCCCGATCCGCTCCCTCGACGATCTGGTGAAGGCAAGCCGCGCGGAGCCCGACGGGCTGCCCTACGCCTCACCGGGACTCGGCACCCTGCAGCACCTGCATACCGAGCGTCTGATCCAGGCGACCGGCGCCAAACTCCGCCCCGTCCTGTTCAAGGGCGAGGCCCCGGGCATCGTCGACGTGGCCGCCGGACAACTGCCCGTGATGATGACCTTCCCCGCCGTGGCGCTGCCGCACATCCAGTCCGGGAAGCTGCGAGCCCTTGCCGTGACCGCGAAGAAGCGCGTGCCGGCGCTGCCCGACACGCCGACCTTCAACGAACTCGGCCGGCCGGAGCTGGAGACCTATGGATGGGGGGCCTTCTTCGCGCCGAAGGGAACACCGCGGCAAGTGCTCGACAAGCTGTCCGCGGCGATGGCCAAGGCCTCCGAGGATGCCTCCCTTCGAGCCTTCACCGCGACGTTCGGTGCCGAGCCAGCGCATTCCACACCGGACGAAACCCGCGCGTGGGTGCGCTCGGAAATCGACCGGCTCTGCGCGATCACCAAACGCCTCGGAATTCGTCTGGAGCCGTGAGGCTCAGCGGGCAGGCGTCGTCGCCGTTTCCAGGTCGGACAGCCAGGCGAGCGCCGCGTCGCGATCCGCTCCGCACATCTCCTCCGACGGTCGCAGACCCACGCAGCATGCCGGTCGCTCCGGCAGACCGAAAAGCCGGCACCGGAAATCGTCGGTGAGCTGCACGCAGCGCACGCCCGCCGGCTTGCCGTCCGGCATGCCGGGAATCGGGCCGGCGATGGAGGGCGCGATGCAGCACGCGCCACATCCTTCGCGGCATTTCATGATTCGACGGGAGCCCGGATGCGCCGGGCGAGATCGAGCAGCATGGTGTCGCTGCCCGGCGCGGCCACGAGGGAGATGCCGAGCGGACAACCTTCCATCCGCCCCAGCGGCAGGCTGATCTGCGGCGCGCCGATGAAGCCCGCCCCGCAGAGCAAAGCCACGCAGCGCACGCGCAACGCATTCAGCAGGTCCTGCGGCGAACCACGCAGCGGCGCGATGCAGGGCGCCGTGGGGAGGATCAGGACGGCACCGCCTTCCAGCATGGCGCCGAGGCCGGCACGCACCTCCTCACGGAGGGCGCGTGCGCTGCGGACACGCGCGGGGTCCACGGTTCGCGCATAGGCGAAGCGCTCCTTCACACCGGGGCCGAACGAAGGTGCCACACGATCCACCCATTCTCCGTGCGACGCCCAGGCTTCCGCCGCCTGCAGGTCGCGGAACACCTCGGCCCAGACGCCGAAGCCCTCCGGTGCAATGTCCACCGCGCGCGCCTGCCCGAGGACTTTCTCGGCGGCACCGATCGCGCGCTGCAGGGCCTCGGACACTTCCTCGCCGGCCCACTCGAACGCATCCGCCGCAATCAGGAGTTCGCCGTGGCGCAGCGTCGGCGCATCGTCCTGAAGCAGGACGCGACCGACCCGCTCCAGCAGATCGGCATCCCGGGTGAACCAGCCCACCGTGTCGAAGCTCGGCGCAAGCGGACAGGCACCTTCGAGCGAAATGCGACCGTGGGTGGGGCGCATGCCGAACAGACCGCACAGACTCGCGGGGAAGCGCACCGAACCGCCGGTGTCGGAGCCCAGCGCGAAGTCGACGAGCCCGCCCGCCACCGCAGACGCCGATCCGCAGGAAGAGCCTCCCGTCACTCGTCCCGCGGCCGCCGAATTGACCGGCATGCCGTAGTGCGCGTTGTCGCCGAAGAGGCTCCACGCCATCTCGTCGGTGTGGGTCCGGCCGACCATCTCGGCCCCTGCGTCCAGTATTCGCTGTACCGCCGCCGCCGTGCGTGTAGCAGGTTCGTGGGTGCGCAGCCAGTCGGGGTTGCCGAAGCCGGTGCGATGACCGGCGATGTCGAACAGGTCCTTTGCCGCGAAGGTGAGACCCGCCAGCGGACCGCTGCCCGCGCCGGACAGCGTGGCGTGCGTGTGCCGGGCGAAGGCACCGAGATTGTCCCGATCGAGGATGGAACCCATTGACCACTCCGAAGCGCGAACCGATCAGGGACTGTACACGTCCCGGGTGACGATGGCAGTGCGATTTGCGCCGGATCAATGGTCAGGACGGACCGGCGGGCTTACGATGCGTATCAGACAGGAGGAACTCCCCATGCGTGCCACTCTGCCCGCCGCCATGCTGCTCGCCGCCGTCGCTCTGTCGGCCGCTGCCCAGGAAGACGATATCGACCCGCGATTCGGCCGCCGGATGGCGCCGGCCGTCCCTGCCGTGTCTCTCGAACAGGACGGCAGCATCGATCGCAAGGACTTCGATTTCGGCCGGAGCAACGGCAAGGCCTGGCTCGCCCGGAAAGGCGAACTCAAGGTCGACATCTGGGTGCAGCACCGCGGCCTGCTTTGCGCCACCTACGAAGTCGGCATCCGGTTCGGCGAAGGCTCCCGCGGCTGCACCGATGTGAACTGGCTCGCACCGGTGCACTGGATCACCGAGCGCCGTCAGTGCAACAACGCGATCATCCAGCACGTGGGCGTCGATACCGACGAACACATCATGATGACGTTCGAGCGCGTGACCTGCGCCGAGCGGGTGGTGCGGTGCAAGGGGAATTGCAAGTGAGGCG
>CAZEDA010000152.1:0-7866 GCA_964510915.1 uncultured Rhodocyclaceae bacterium
AGGATCTGGCCGTGCTTGTCCTCCTTGTAGAACATCAGCTGGTCGGCGTCCTGCGGCGTGTAGAGCTGCCCCACCGAGGACCAGATGCCCAGCTGACGGAACATGCCCTCCATGCCGAAGGTGCGCGACTCGTCGGGCACGATGGGCACGACACGCTTGCCGATGTTCTTGTCACGGACCAGCACCCCCAGGATCCGCACGAAGGCCATCGTCGTGGAGATCTCGCGCTCCTCGGAGCTGCGCAGCAGTGCTTCGAATGCCGACAGCGGCGGGACCTCGAGCGAGTCACCCTTCACGCGGCGCGTGGGCAGGTAGCCGCCCAGTTCCTCGCGGCGCTTGCGCATGTACTCCAGTTCCGGCGAGCCCTCGGGGAAGGTCAGGAACGGGATCTCGTCCACCTTGTCGTCCGGCACCGGCAGGTCGAACCGGTCGCGGAACGACTTGAGTGACGTGGTACCCATCTTCTTCTGCTGATGGGTGATGTTCTGCGCCTCACCGGCCTCGCCCATGCCGTAGCCCTTGATGGTCTTGGCGAGGATGACGGTCGGCTGCCCCGTGTGCTTGGATGCCGCGGCGTACGCTGCGTAGATCTTGTGCGGATCGTGACCGCCCCGGTTGAGCCGCCAGATGTCGTCGTCCGTCATGTTGGAGACCATCTCGAGCAGTTCCGGGTACTTGCCGAAGAAGTGCTTGCGCACGTAGGCGCCGTCCTTCGACTTGAAGGTCTGGTACTCGCCGTCCACGCATTCTTCCATGCGCTTCAGCAGCAGGCCCTTGGAGTCGCGGGCGATGAGCGGGTCCCAGTAGGAGCCCCAGATCACCTTGATGACGTTCCAGCCTGCGCCGCGGAAGTCGGCTTCCAGTTCCTGGATGATCTTGCCGTTGCCCCGCACCGGCCCGTCGAGGCGCTGCAGGTTGCAGTTGATGACGAAGATCAGGTTGTCGAGCTTCTCGCGGGCCGCGACGCCGATGGCGCCCATGGATTCCGGCTCGTCCGTCTCGCCGTCGCCCAGGAAGCACCAGACCTTGCGGCCTTCGGTATTGGCGATGCCGCGGTCCTGCAGGTACTTCATGAACCGCGCCTGGTAGATGGCCATCAGCGGGCCCAGGCCCATGGAAACCGTGGGGAACTGCCAGAAATCCGGCATGAGCCAGGGGTGCGGGTAGGACGACAGGCCCTTCCCGTCCACTTCCTGGCGGAAGTTGTCCATCTGCTCCTCGGTCAGGCGGCCGAGCATGAAGGCCCGGGCGTACACGCCGGGCGCCGAGTGGCCCTGCACGAAGACCAGGTCGCCGCCGTGCTTCTCGGACGGCGCATGCCAGAAATGGTTGTAGCCGACGTCGTAGAGGGTGGCCGCCGAGGCGAAGCTGGCGATGTGGCCGCCCACGTTGGTGTCCTTGTTGGCCCGCAGCACCATGGCGGCGGCGTTCCAGCGGACATACGAGCGGATGTGATGTTCCAGTTCGTGGTCACCCGGGGACTTCTCTTCCTGCCCCGGGGGGATGGTATTCAGGTACGCCGTGTTGGCGCTGTAGGGCAGGTAGGCCCCGGCCCGGCGGGCCCGCTCGACCAGCCGTTCGAGCAGGTAGTGCGCGCGTTCGATGCCCTCGTGGCGGAGCACGCCGTCGAGGGCGTCCAGCCATTCATCGGTTTCCTGGGGATCGTAGTCAGGCAAAGCTGCCATGGATCAACACCTTTTGGATGGTTGAAGTCGTTGAAGCGCCCGGCTTTTGGCCTGTACGCGGTCGGTCCGCGATTATATGCCGCGCGCGTGCCGGGCCCCACCCCGGCGCCCTGAGGGCCCCTTACGGCTTCTTCGGGGGTACCCGGCCCATGAGGTAGAACTCGTCGTTCGGGCGCATTTCGATCAGGTGCGCCATCCGGTTGGAGAGCGCGAAGAACGCCGTGATGGCCCCGATATCCCACACATCTTCGTCCGAAAACCCGTGTTCCTTGAGGGTTTCGTGGTCCGTGGCCGTCAGGGCCTCGGGCTGGCGGGCCAGCTTCACCGCGAACTCCAGCATGGCCTTCTGGCGGGGCGTGATGTCCGCCTTGCGGAAGTCGATGGCCACCTGGTCCGCGATCTGCGGGTTCTTCGCGTAGATCCGGAGGATGGCGCCATGGGCGACCACGCAGTACTGGCAGTGGTTCACGCCGCTGGTGGCGACCACGATCATCTCCCGCTCGGCCTTGGTGAGGGACGAGTCGCGGAGCATCAGAGCGTCGTGATAGGCGAAGAACGCGCGGAACTCGTCCGGACGGTGAGCGAGTGTGATGAAGACGTTCGGCACGAACCCCGCCTTCTCCTGAACCTTGAGGATGGTGTCGCGGATGTCCTGCGGAAGTTCGTCGAGCGTCGGGACGGGGTACTTGCTGGCGGGAGCTTGGGACATGGTGGCGGTCGCGGAGGAAGCAGGAGCGCGATTATCGGTCATCGCGACAGTGCATCCACGCAAACCACCGGATCGCGTCGCGACGACCGGACTTCGCTGCGATCTGTCGGCCTGCGACGACGCAATCGCGTCCGACCCCATTCATTTCGCATGGACAGACCTGCATTGTCGAGGCGCGTGAGGACGGATGCAGGTTTTCCGGAACTGGCAGTCACGAGCACCGTCTGACTGGCTCCTGACGCGCATGCGTCGGGCTCTCCGCAGTCCATCTCTCGATTCCTCGTTCTCCAGGAGTACCTAATGAAACTCGCGCGCATTCTCGCAGCCGCAGTGCTGTCCCTTTCCTCCTTCGTCGTGCTCGCCAACCCCAAGGGCGACATCGTCGACACCGCGATCCAGGCCGGATCCTTCAAGACGCTCGTGACCGCCGTGCAGGCTGCAGGTCTCGTCGACACCCTGAAGGGCAAGGGTCCGTTCACCGTGTTCGCGCCGACCGACGAAGCCTTCGCGAAGCTGCCGGCAGGCACTGTCGAAGCGCTGCTGAAGGACAAGGCCAAGCTCACCAAGATCCTCACCTACCACGTCGTTCCCGGTCAGGTGATGTCGAAGGACGTGAAGTCCGGCAAGGTGAAATCGGTCGAAGGCTCGTCCATCACCGTGAAGGCCGGTACCGACGGCGTGACCGTCGATAACGCCAAGGTCGTTGCGGTCGACGTGCTCACGACCAACGGCGTGATCCACGTGATCGACACCGTCATCATTCCGCAGTAACTGCCGTACCGCGCATCGCCGCTCAATGCGGCGATGCGCCTTCGATCTTCTGTGCTTACCCGCGGTGTACAGTCGCGCCTTCCGAATCATCCGAGGAATGGCGATGCTCACCGTCTGGGGTCGTGCGAACTCCATCAACGTGATGAAGGTGCTGTGGACCTGCGAGGAACTGGGTCTCGAGTACCAGCGCGTCGACGCCGGCCTGCAGCATGGCGTGGTCGACACTCCCGAGTACCGCGCCCGTAATCCGAACGGCAGAGTGCCCACCATCGACGACGACGGCTTCGTGCTGTGGGAGTCGAACACCATCGTCCGTTATCTCGCTGCGAAGCACGCCGCCGGAAGCCTCATGCCCGCGGGCTTGCGTGAGCGCGCGGATGCCGAACGGTGGATGGACTGGGGCTCCATGCATCTTGGCCTTGCGATGACACCTCTGTTCTGGCAGCTCGTCCGCACACCGGCGGACCGCCGCAATGCCGAACTCATCGCGAGTTCCACGGCCGACGCCGAAGCCCAGATCCGCGTGCTCGATGCGCACCTGGCAGACCGCCCCTTCGTCTGCGGCGACAGCCTCACGGTCGGAGACATTCCCGCGGCGAGCTTCGTCCATCGCTGGTTCGCCCTGCCCATCGCCCGCCCCCGCCTGCCCGGCATCGAACGCTACTACGCCGATCTCATGAAGCGGCCGGCCTACGCCTCGCAGGTCGCCCTGCCTCTCACCTGAGGAATCGCCTGAAGTCCCGGCGCCGCCCCGTGGGACCTGCGGGCTTTCCCTGAGTCCGCCCCTGCAATCTCAGGTTTTCCCTGGAACCCGCTTCGCCCGATCCGAAGGAACGGGCGTCCGCGCCTCCCAGTCTGAAAGCGCGTTGCAGGAACAACTCGGCGCACAGTCGGGACAGGACAGGAGCATTCTGACGATCGCCCGCCTCCCCGACTCTCACGCCACCTCCTGCAACTCGCGCCTCCGGCTGTCGGAGCGCGCGAATTGTCGAAATTCACTCGGAGGTTGCAATGTTTTCCATCAAAGCTGGTTTGGTGCGCAGAACCGGGATCGCTCTGATCGCCGCCGCAGGCGCTCTGGCCTGCAGCTTTTCTGCGAACGCAACAGAACGTGAACTCTCCCGGGCTGGCGTCGAATTCTCCGCCCCGAAGTACGAGAGCTTCTCCGCTTTCGCCAATGCCGTGACGAACGGAGAGCCCCGCGGCATCGAGAAGCCCGCGGTCTCTCGCGCCGGCGTGGAGTTCGTGGCGCCCAAGGCGACGGTCGGCGCCCTCAAGGAAGCGCTCACGACGGGCAACGGCACGGAATGGTCGAAGGTCACCCGGGCCGGCATCGAGTACATCCCGCCCACGGTGGGCGGCGCGGCCACGAAGATCGGCGTGGTGGTTCCGAACGGCGCGCGAGGGGTGGCCTCGATCGAGGAGATCCCCTATGCGAACCGGGCCGGTGTCGTGAAGCACCATCCCAAGTACCGGAGCCTCGCCGAGTTCCGCGACGCGGTGCTTTCGAGCACCAACTAAGCAGTCCCGAGCCCCGATCCCGCAAGGGTCGGGGCTCACCCAACCCCAACCACCCAACACACAACACATCCAACGGAGGTTCCCAATGCAATCCAAGAAACTGATCGTCACTCTGAGCCTCGCGGCCGGCACCCTGTTCGCCCAGTCGGTACTCGCGCAGTCGGCCATCGGCGGCCCCCGCGGTACCGGGGTCAAGGTCTATCCCGCTGCCGATGCTTGTCTCACCATGTCGGCTGCCGGGGAACGAGTCGCAATAGCCGATGGCGCAAAACTGGCGCTTTACGGGAACTCCGATCGTCAGTGTTCCGCCACCGCGAAGCCGGCCCGTATCGGCGGTCCGCGAGCCTGAGCGTTCGCGACGCTTCCGCCACCTGATCCCGCGCAAGGGGCCGCAAGGCCCCTTGCTGCTTTCACCCGACGCGGTCGCGGAACTTCTCACCGGGAAGCCTCCTCCTGGCGGCACCCTTACTGTCCGAGATCGGATCCTTTCCATACCCTTCCGAGCCGCACCCATGCCATCCAGATTGGCCATCGCCCTGTTCGCTCTTGCTGCCCTGCTCATCAGCCGGGCGGCGCACGCCGATTCACGCTCGGCCTACGAGTTCCTGGAGATTCGGGCGCCCGCGAAGCTCGTGTGGGACACCCTGGACGACTTCGACGATTTCCACACCTGGAATCCCGCGGTCGCCGCCACTCGAATCGTCCGCGGCACAGGGCGAGAGATCGGCTCGATCCGGCTGCTGGAATACCGCAACGGCGTCCGCATGAGCCAGGAGCTCACGCATCTCGATCCGGAACTGATGCGCAAGGAATGGCAGCTGGTCGGATGGACCGAGTTCCCGCTCGAAAGCTACCGCGCGTCGATCTCGGTGATCGAGATGGCTCCGGACCGGACCATGGTGGTCTGGCAGTCGCGCTTCTCCACACGAGAGATCGTCGCCCCCGGGCAGGAGGCGGAAGTGGAGAGGATCTTCTCGTCGCTCTACCACATGGGGCTCGAACGACTGCGAAAGCTGTGCGAGTCCGCAGCAGGTACGACCCGGCAGCAGTAGTCTCACTGCCTATGCCGTCGCCGCCCCAGGCGCAAGTCCTTCGCGCGGCGCCGCCCCCTGCCTGGCCAGGCCGTACCGACAGGATCCGCTGACTCGCTGCGGAGACATCGGGCCTGCCACATCGGCCACGAGTTCCCTTCGTCAGGTCACCCTGCTCAGGCCGGTTCCGGTCTCGTGCACACGCAACGCGCTAGATTCGCTTGGTACCGCGGAGGCTTGTCGTTGCGCCCCACTTTGCGCACCAGAGCCGTGCAAGACCCGCGCCGGTCGCTATTCCTCGGTGCGCTCGTCCGTCGCCCCGGGGACCGCTGCCCTCCAAGATTCCCTTGATGCGACGCAGCTTTACTCCCCTTCCAACTCGCGGGCATCATCTCTGCGTCTTGCCGGCGGGAATCTGCTGGACGGTTCGGCAACCGTCCCAGTCGAGACCGGACCGGGCCGCGCGGCGTGCACCTCCACTCACCACCCAATCAAAGGGGACTCCATGTCCACGAAGGACTACGAAAAGAGCGAGGCTTACAGCGACGACGTCAAGCAGCTCCACAGCATGGGCTACGCCCAGGAGCTGTCCCGGCGCATGGGTGCGTTCCAGAACTTCGCCATCTCGTTCTCGATCATCTGCGTCCTGGCCGGCGGCATCACGGCCTTTCCGCTCTCGCTCAGCGCGGCGGGCGGGGCCAGCGTGGGCTTCGGGTGGCCGCTGGCCTGCCTGTTCGCACTGCTGGTCGCCGCGGCCATGGGACAGATCGCCTCGTCCTATCCCACCGCCGGAGGCATCTACCACTGGTCCTCCCTGCTGGGGGGGCGCGGCTACGGCTGGGTGGCGGCCTGGTTCAACCTGCTGGGCCTGCTGTTCGTGGTCTCGTCGGTGAACTTCGGGGTATTCCTGCTGTTCCGTGACCTGTTCCTCGGCGAGGTGCTGGGCCTGGACATCAAGGCGCTCGGCTGGGTGACGCAGGGTCCGTTCGATTCGGGCTGGTGGATCCAGACGCTGTTCATCGCAGGGCTCACGGTGACCCAGGCAACCCTCAATCACGTGGGCATCCGCGCCACCACCATCCTCACCGACTTCAGCGGCTACCTGATCTTCGTCGTCGCGGTGCTGCTCACTCTGGGGCTGCTGGCCTACGCCCCGTCCCTCGACTTCGGCCGGCTGTTCACCTTCTCCAACTTCTCCGGCGAGGCCGGCGGCAGCGTCTGGCCTACGGCCATGCAAAGCACCATGGCGGTGTTCATGCTCGGCCTGCTGCAGGGCGTGTATACGGTCACGGGCTTCGACGCCTCGGCCCACACCGCGGAGGAAACCCGCAACGCTGCCCGCGAGGCCCCCCGCGGCATGATTCACGCCGTGTTCTGGTCCTTCCTCTTCGGCTACGTGATGCTGTGTGCCTTCATCCTGGCGATGCCCAGCGTCGAGGAAGGCGCCAAGCAGGGCTGGAACGCCTTCCCGTGGCTGATGAACGAGTCGCCCATGCCGAAGGTGTTCAAGGACATCCTGATCGTCGGCATCATCGTCGCCAACTACATCTGTGCGCTCGCGGGCCTCACCTCCACCTCGCGCATGATGTATGCGTTCGCTCGCGACGGCGGCCTGCCGTTCTCCAAGGCGCTCGCCCACGTCAGCCGCACGTACCGGACGCCCGCCAACGCCATCTGGTGGGCGGGCATCCTGTCCGTGGTCGCCACGCTCTACGGTGACGCCTTCGTGGTGCTGTCCACCGGCTGCGCGGTGTTCCTGTACATCTCCTACATCATGCCGATCGCGGCCGGGCTCCGCGCAGAGATGAACGGCACATGGACGCACAAGGGCCCGTTCAATCTGGGTGCCGCGTCGAAGGTCGTGGCGGTGCTCGCGGTGATCGGCGCGGCGATCCTCGTGGTGGTGGGCATTCAGCCACCCAACGAGAAGGTCGGCTATCTCAGCGCCGGGATGCTCGTCGCCATGGGCATCATCTGGGCAGCCTTCGAATCGCGCCGCTTCAAGGGCCCGCCCATGGGGGATCTCGTGAATCAGCGACGGAAGGAAATCGAGGACGCCGAGAAGGCCATCGGCAGCTAGGGAAGGTCCGCACAACCTGCACCGGCCACGTGACGGTCTGAAAGGGGCGACGGACGGGGCAGGCAGTGC
>CAZEDA010000153.1:0-7833 GCA_964510915.1 uncultured Rhodocyclaceae bacterium
CTACGACCTTCGCATTACGAATGCGCTGCTCTACCAACTGAGCTACACCGGCACGAGGAAGGCGCGGATTATAGCGGGAGATTCCGCGCTCTCCTACCCTCCCCAGGGGAAGTTCCGCGCTAGCGGCGCTGCCCTTTGGCTACTGATGCCGGAAGACCGGCTTGCGCTTCTCCACGAAGGCCGCCATGCCTTCCTTCTGGTCGTCGGTGGCGAAGGCCGAATGGAACAGCCGGCGCTCGAAGCGCACCCCTTCGGCCAGGGTGGTCTCGAAGGCCCGGTTCACGGACTCCTTGGCCATCATCACGATGGGCAGGCTCAGGTCGGCGATCTTGGCGGCGGTCGCGATGGCTTCCTCCAGGAGTTTGTCCACCGGCAGCACCCGGCTCACCAGACCGACTCGCTCCGCCTCGGCGGCGTCCATCATGCGGGCCTGGCCCAGCAGCACCATCTCCATCGCCTTGGACTTGCCCACGAACCGCGGCAGGCGCTGCGTGCCGCCGGCCCCGGGGATGATGCCCAGGTTGATCTCGGGTTGGCCGAACTTGGCGTTCTCCGCGGCGAGGATGAAGTCGCACATCATCGCCAGTTCGCATCCACCTCCCAGGGCATAACCGGCCACGGCCGCGATCACGGGCTTGCGGCAGCGGGTGACGCGCTCCCATTCGGCAGTGATGAAGTCGGACTTGTAGACGTCCATGTAGGACTTGGTCTGCATGTCCTTGATGTCGGCGCCGGCCGCGAAGGCCTTCTCGCTGCCGGTGATCACCACGGCGCCGATGTTGTCGTCCGCTTCGAAGATGTCGAGGGCCGCGGCCAGCTCGCGCATCAGGGCGGGGGACAGGGCGTTGAGCGCCTTGGGACGGTTGAGGGTGACGAGGCCGACCTTGCCACGGGTCTCGACCAGGATGTTCTCGTATGTCATGGGGATGTCTTCCAGAAAAGCTGAGGTAAAGTCCGGTGCACTTGTCGCCCGCAGGGCCCGCCGGCATTCGGGGGCCGGCCGCGGGACTCGTCCACCGCAGGGGAACTCGATGCAATACCAGACGATTCTATGGGATATCACCGACGGCGTCGCCACGCTCACGCTGAACCGGCCCGAGCGCCTGAACGCGTTCACGCGGCAGATGCATGAGGAAATCCGGGACGCCATGGATCAGGTGGAGCGCCCCGGGGCGGCCCGGGTGCTGGTGCTCACGGGTGCCGGGCGGGCCTTCTCGGCCGGCCAGGATCTGGAGGAGGCCTCGTCGTCCGGACGCACGGCAGACTTCGATGCGGCCAGCACGCTGGAGGAGAACTACAACCCGCTGCTGAAGCGGCTGCGCGCCCTGCCCTTTCCGGTGATCACAGCCGTGAACGGCATCGCCGCCGGCGCCGGGGCCAGCCTCGCCCTGGCCGGTGACCTCGTAGTCGCGACCCGCAGTGCCACCTTCCTGCAGGCCTTTGCCCGCATCGGGCTCATTCCGGACGCCGGCGGGACCTACTTCCTGCCGCGGCTGGTGGGCATGGCGCGGTCCATGGGGATGGCTCTGTGTGCCGAGCCGGTGCCGGCCGAAACCGCTGCCCAGTGGGGACTCATCTGGAAGTGCGTGGACGACGAGCGGTTCCGGGACGAGGTCGCCAGGCTCGCGGGCGGGTTCGCGAAGGGGCCGACCCGGGCGTACGACCTCATCAAGCAGTCGCTCTATGCCTCGTCCGAGAATGACTTCGACGCCCAGCTGGCCGTCGAGGCCGCCTTGCAGCGGCAGGCCGGGCAGACGGAGGATTTCGCGGAGGGGGTGAAGGCCTTTCTGGAGAAGCGCCCACCCCGGTACAAGGGCGCGTAGGCACCCTGACCGGCCAGCCCGGTCAGGCGTTCGCGCGGATACGGATGATCAGGTCGATGCCCGCTGCCACCTTGCCGTCCGGCAGCGAGGGCAGCCCCGAGATGGAGATGTCCGAGGCGTCGATATCGGTGATCTCGCCCGACTCCACATCGAAGAAGTGGTGGTGCGGCGTGGTGTTGGGGTCGTAGAACACCTTGGCGGGGTCGACGATCACCTCACGGATGAGGCGGGTTTCGACGAACAGCTTGAGGGTGTTGTAGACGGTGGCCTTCGAGGTCTCGGCGTGCCGCTCGTTGACGAGCGCCAGCACCCGGTCGGCCGACATGTGTTCCATGCGCGAGAAAAGCGCGTGAGCGATCTCGATGCGCTGGTGGGTGGGCTGGATCCCGTGGGCCCTTAACCGGGCCGTGACGGTTTCGCGTGTCATTCCTGCAGTCTTCATGGGACCGGAGTCTAAGATAAGACTTGGACTCTGTCTAATTGCGGCAGTGTTCCGCGCCGAAATCCGCCTTCCCGCCCCCGTTTCTGCCGGTCATTCCGGGATTCCGACCACTCGTCGGGCAGGTTTGGCTCTTGCGTACCCCGGGCAATAGGATCGACTCTACCCAAGGCGGAGAAAGCACCGATGAAGCGAACCACGATGAAGGCACAGGGGGGCGTCACCCTGATCGAACTGCTGATCGCAGTGGCGATCGTGTCCATCCTCGCGTCGATCGCACTGCCGGCCTACCGGGATTACGTGATCCGCGGCAAGCTGGCGGATGCGCAGTCGCAGCTGGGCGGTACCCGGTCCCGGCTGGAGCAGTACTACCAGGACAACCGCAGCTATCCGCCCCAGTGTGGCGGCACGGCCAACGGACTGCCGGCCTTCACGCTGCCCGCTGCCACCAGCTACTTCACGATCACCTGCGCGGCGGGTGCCACCGCGGGCCAGACCTACCTCCTGACCGCCACCGGCGTGTCCACCGGCGGAACGGGCGGCTTCACCTACACCCTCGACGACCAGGGCACGCGCAACACCACGTCGGTGCCGAGCGGCGGCGACTGGAGCACCCGCACCGGCTGCTGGGTCGTCAAGAAACCGAACCACTGCTGACATGAATCGGGCGCGAGTCACCATGGGCGGCACGAGACAGACCGGGGCGACCCTGATCGAACTGCTGATCGGGATCATCCTGGTGGCGATTCTGGTGGCCCTGGCCGTGCCCTCCTTCCGGGACTGGATCCAGAACAGCCAGGTCCGCACGGCGACCGACGCCATCAACGACGGCATCCAGTTCGCCCGGTCCGAAGCCGTGAAGCGCAATTCACCGGTCCGCTGGCGACTGCCCACCTCCGACCAGGCCGGCTGGGTCGTGGAAGCACTGAACCGCAACACCAACGCCTGGAACCAGATCCAGCAGCGCGACGCCGCCGAGGGCACGCCCAACGCGCGGGTGGCCGCCTCTCAGGCGACCATCACGTTCCTGGGCAACGGCTTCGTCTCACCACTGCCCAACCAGCCCATCACGATCGACGTGAGCAACCCCACCGGCGGAAGCTGCGTCAGCCAGTCCGGCGCCGGAGAGGTCCGCTGTCTGCGCGTGACCGTGACCGCGGGCGGCCAGATCCGCATGTGCGACCCCGCGCAGCCCTCCTCCGTGTCGTCCGGCTGCTGAGCGAATGGAGAACCCGATGACCTCCCCCACCGTCTCGCGTCCCGCCCCGGGCCGGACCGTTCCGCGGCGGATCGCCGCCCGCCAGTCCGGCGTGATGATGCTGGAAGCCCTGATCGCCATCCTGATCTTCTCGCTGGGCATTCTCGCGATCATCGGCCTGCAGGCCCAGTCGATCCGCAACAGCTCCGAGGCGAAGTACCGCGCCGACGCGAGCTTCCTCGCGAACCAGGTGATCGGCTTCATGTGGGCGGACCGCACGAATCTCGCGCAGTACGCGCATCGGCCTTCCGGTGTCGTGTGCGAGCCGACCGGCGGCAATTCCAACAACGGCAACGTGACGGCGTGGCTGGCCAACGTGGCCAATCTGCTGCCCGGTGCGACGAACAACATGCAGTCGATCACGGTCGACGCGCTCACGCGCCGGGTGACGGTGCGGGTGTGCTGGGAATCGCGCACCGGCCGTCACAACATGACCGTCACCACCCAGTTGAGCAACTGAGGGCGCCATGATCCGATCCCCTCTCCGTACCCGCTTCCGCCAGCGCGGCATGAGCCTCGTCGACGTGCTCGTCGGCATGGTGATCGGCCTCATCGGCATGATCGTCGTGTTCCAGTCGTTCAACGCGTTCGAAGGCCAGAAACGCACGACCACGGTCACGAACGATGCGCAGGAATCCGGCCTGATGGGCCTGTCCACGATCGAGCGGGAACTGCGTCTGGCCGGCTACGGCATGTTCTATCAGAACGACACCATCTGCACCGGTTACCGCCAGTGGGTCAACAACAACCCGGTGGAACTCACCAACTTCCTGCCGGTGGTCATCACGAACGGCGCCTCCGACGGACCGGACACCCTCACGCTCACCTTCAGCACCTCGGGCTTCGGCGCCACGCCGTCGCAGGTCCAGGTGGACTTCAAGGGCGGCATTCCCGAAGTGGTGGTCGACAACACGATCAGCAACAAGGTGTACAAGGCGGGCGACTATATCCTCGTCGGCCGCACCGGCCAGCCCTGCACGCGACTGCAGGTGAGCAGCATCCGCACCGATCCGCTGAATCCGAAGTTTCTGGCGCTCAAGGTGGAGGCCGGCTCCACGGCGCCCGCCAATCCTCCTGCCGACAAGCTGAATCTGCTGCTGCCGGCGGGCGGCTACACCAATGACCGCATCCGTCCTACCGTCGTCGCGAACATGGGACAGATGCGCCGGGTCGCCTACTCCGTGAACATCGATGCCAACAACAACGGCAATCTCCAGGTCGAGGACCTCACGGCAGGCACCGCGCCCATTCCCATCGCCGCGGGCATCGTCGGCATGCAGGCCCAGTACGGCATCTCGGCCACGACCAACAGCCAGGAGGTCACCTCCTGGGTGAACGCGACAGGCAGCTGGGCGAATCCGGCGTTTGCCGATCAGGGCCGCGTGAAGGCTGTCCGCATCGCGCTGGTGGCCCGCAGCCAGCTGCGCGAGAAGGACGAACTGCAGGGTCTCGACGTGAGCTGCACGAACAACTCCGGCAACAACGACAAGGGCCCGTGCGCGTGGCGTGACACGACAGCCAACCCGGCGCCGATCTTCGATCTGTCCGCGAAGAGCGACTGGAAGCATCACCGCTACCGCGTGTACGAGACCATCGTGCCGCTGCGCAACGTCATGTGGCAGTACTAGGAGCGACAACCATGCATCGCCTCCGCGGTAGTGAACCCATGCGTCAACAGGCCCCGACCCGGGCTTCGGGAGATCCGACCATGCGTCACGGCGCTTTCCGTCATTCGGCACCGGCATCCCGACGGCAGTCGGGTGTGGTGCTGGTGATCTCGCTGATCGTGCTGGTGGCCCTCACGCTCGCGGGCATCGCACTGGTCCGGTCCACCGATACAGGCAACCTCATCTCCGGCAACATGGCGTTCCGGATGGCGGCGCTCCAGGCCGTGGATACCGGCGTCGAGACGGCGTTCTCCGCCATCACGGGCTCCAGCGGGTTCGCCGCGACACCGACCGTCGAGAAGACCATCACCACAGGCAGGTACTCGCCGGTGCTGCTCGCGGATACCGCGCCCAGCGACGGCATCCCCGACGTGGACTGGTCCGGCCTGCCCGGCTCCGATGTGTCCGGCAACACCGTCCGGTGGATCGTCGAACGCATGTGTTCCGACAACGTCTCCGCGCCATCCGACCTCGAAGCCCGCTGCTCGGTCGTGCCCAATGCGCTGACAATGAGTTTCAAGCAGGGCGAGCTTACGCCGAGCGCCAACGCGCTCAGCGTCGCCTACCGCGTCACGATTCGCGTCGAAGGTCCGAAGAACACGATCGTGATGTCGCAGTCCGTGATCACCATGTAGTGGCCACGCCGTCCCGACGACCGGGGACGGAGCAGTACCCTGAGGAGCCTGAAAATGAACAACCGACCCACGCGCGCGCGGCGACTGCTCGCCGGCGCCCTCGCAGCGAGCCTGATCGGGATGGATCTCTCCATCGTGGTCCGCGCCGCCGAGACCGACATCTCCGACGTGCCGATCGCAACCCGCGGTCGCGCCAAGCCCAACATGATCCTCGTGGTCGACGACTCGGGCTCCATGGACTTCGAGTTCCTCCCGACGACGGGTGCTTCCACGAACGACGGCGCGGTGTGGTGGAACACCCGGAGCCGCTCGTTCTTCGGCTTCGGCACGAGCGCCGACTACTCTACGGACGTCTGGAACGGCGGCGGCACGGCTCCCACCCCGGGGGGTACGGGATTCTTCGCCACCACACCGCCGACCGGCCCGCTCAATTTCAACGCGACGGGCGCAGGCAGCACGGCATGGCGCAAGTACGTCTACCTCTTTCCGAACGGCCAGTGCGGCGGCAACTGCGACACGCGCAGCTACATCGACGGCGCCACCGACAGTTTCGCCGTGCCGCCGACGCGCGAGTTCGGGTGGACCCGCAGCGCACGCTACAACGCCCAGTACTACAACCCGGCGGTGCGCTACGACCCGTGGCGCCCCTACAACGACGGCGGCACGACCACGACGCCGGTCAGCTATGACGGTTCCGCCGCCTCCTGGGAGCGCGTGCGCAGCCACCCCGTATATCCCATCGGCACCGCCACGACACCGGCCACCATCGACCTGGTGAACGAGACGCCGATCCCGGGTGACACCAACGCACCCAGCCGGATCTTCACGATGTTCACCGGCATGATCCTGCCGGCGAACGCCCGGTACCGGATCTGCACGCACGATCTCGCCCCGGAGGGCGCAGGCGTGCCGGTCTGCAGTGCATGGATCGCCGACAACACGACTGCAGAGCGCTGCATCGTCGAGAACGCCGCACAGACGGCGTCGTACTGCCACTACGCCGGCCTGTACGGGGTGACCCAGACGCTCGTCGTCGGCTCCAGCAGCGGCCAGCCGCGCCGGGTCGAGGCACAGATTCCCTACCGTGCGGCCACCTACTGGGCACCGTCCGTCGCCGCCGAGAACACCGCGCTGGGTGCGGACGAAGCCTACGGCCCGGACGGCATGCGCCTGCGCCGGGTCGAGATCCGCAGCGGCAACACGTTCGCCAAGGCGTCGACACGCACCGACTGCACCGGCAGCGTCTGCTCCTACGAGCAGGAGATGACCAACTTCGCCAACTGGTGGGCCTACTACCGCAAGCGCCACATGATGCTGAACGGCGCGATGGGCTTCGCGTTCGACCAGGTGTCCGGTCTCCGCGCCGGGTCCTTCCAGTTCAACAATCGCGTCAACGTGACGATGCGTGACTTCGACGCCGCCAGCGACGCCTCGAACGGCCGCCGGCTCCTCTACGATCTATATCGTTCGAAAGGCACGTCCGGAACGCCGACCAGACCCGCGCTGGAGTTCGCGGGACGGCAGTTCCAGCGCACGGACGCCGATGCGCCAGTCCAGGCCGTGTGCCAGTACAACGCCGCCTTCGTCATCACTGACGGTTTCGCCCGAAGCAACCCGCCCGGCGGCAACTACGGCAACGCGGACGCGGACACGAACAACCGCTTCACGATCCCGTACTCCCCGACGAACGCTGCGCTCAATTACGCACCGACCGGGTCGTTGCCCCAGCCGCCCGAACCCATCACGTCGCCCCCCACCGTGACGCCCGTGGCGCCATACGCGGATGCCGAGGAGAACACACTCGCCGATATCGCGATGTTCTACTACTCGACGAATGTCCGGCCCGACATGGCGATCCGGCAGGTACCGGTCAATCGCAACGACGACAGCAAGAACGCGGATCGCAACGACTACCTGCACATGAACACCTTCGCCCTCGGGCTCGGTGTGCAGGGCACGATCTTCGGGCGCACCGACAACGACACCCTGATCCGCAACAACAACGACCCCT
>CAZEDA010000154.1:0-7780 GCA_964510915.1 uncultured Rhodocyclaceae bacterium
GGTGCACATCGTCCAGATGCAGCAGCCCCGACGCTGCCGCGATGACGACACCGCAGGCGAGCGCTCCGACGACGGCATAGCGCGGGGAAGCGCGACGCAGCATGAGGTACGTCGCGAGCATGCCGATGGCCATTGCCGGCTCGGTACGGATCGCGATGAAGGCGTCCAGCCCGAAGCGCACGAGCACGCCCGCAAGCATCGCGGCGGCGAGTGACGCCGGAATGCGATGCAACGCACGCGCGAACACGCCCGAGAAGCCGACGATCGCGATGAGGATTGCCGAGACGACGAACGCCCCGATGGCTTCGGCCATGGTCCGGCCTTCGGCGGCGCTCACCAGCATGGCGGCCCCGGGGGTCGACCACGCGACCACCACCGGGATGCGATAGCGCAGTGACAGGCCGATGCCGGTGATGGCGATGCCGACACAGATGGCCCACATCCACGACGCGATCTCGTCGGGACCGGCGCCCAGCGCCTTCGCGGCCTGGAAAACGACCGCAGCGGAACTGCTGAAGCCCACGAGCACAGTCACGAAGCCGGCAACGACCGGCGAGAGGGAGAGTCTGGGCAGCATGGCGCGGGGCCGTCAGGCGGCCTCGGTGGCTTCCATCGGCGGTGCGACGCCGCGAGCGGTGCGCCCGACCAGCAGCAGGAACGGCAGGCCGGCGAGCGCGGCGAACGCGAGCAGCTTGAAGTCCCAGAGGTACGCCATCATGGCAGCCTGATGATCGAGTTCGCGATCGAGGCTCGCGACGCCCTGGAGCGTGCGGAGACTCCACGCGACAACGCCGCTGTCCGGCGGCAGGGCGGCGCTGTACTGCGTGATGTGCTCCGCCAGTTGCGACCGGTTCACCGTCGCCTGACGCACGAACATGCTCGTCGCCACCGAGACGCCGATGGCCGCGCCGATGCTCCGGATGAGGTTGTAGACCGCGGTGGCTTCCGTCCGCCGTTCCGGCGCGATCCCCGGGAACGCGATCATCTGGATCGGCACGAGGATGATGCCGCCGCCGACACCCTGCAGGAAGTTGGTCCACGTGAGTTCCCACGCATCGACCTCGGCGGTCCACGTGGACATCTCCAGCGCGGGCACGGCCATGGTGATGAGTCCGCACGCGATGAGGATGCGCGGGTCGACGCGTCCGGTGAGACGGCCGCCGGCGATCATCGCGAGGAACATTCCGACCCCGCGGGGCGCCTGCAGCAGGCCGACCGATTCGATGGAATAGCCACGGATGTCGGCGAGGAAGGACGGCATCAGCACGATCGGCGGCACCGTGAGCAGGCCGTACATGAAGACGAACAGCAGACCCAGGGCGAAGCGTCGCTCCGTGAACAGCCGCAGATCGAGGAACGGGTGCCGCGTGGTGAGACTGTGGGCGAGGAACAGGTAGAAGCCCAGGCAGGCGAGACAGGCTTCCACCACGATCTCCATCGACTCGAACCAGTCGAGGCTGCCGCCGCGGTCGAGCATCAGCTGGAGGGATCCCACGCACATCGCGAGGCTCAGGAAGCCGATCCAGTCGAGCGGCGTGGACCGGTCACGCCGGGTCTCGGGCACGAACAGCAGCAGGCCGAGGAAGGCGATGAGGCCGATCGGCAGGTTGATGTAGAAGATGAACTGCCAGCCGACGTGCTCGGTGAGCCAGCCGCCGAGCGAGGGGCCGATGAAGGACCCGAACACGGAGCCCGTGCCCCACAGCGCCATGGCCTTGCCGTGTTCTTCCGGCGGGTAGGTGTCGAGGATGATCGCGTGGGACAGCGGAATGATGAATGCCCCGCCGAGCCCCTGCAGCACGCGCGCCGTGACCTCCACCGCGAGCGATTCCGCCGCGCCGCAGAAGAACGACGCGATGGTGAAGCTCGCCATCGCGAACAGGAACAGGCGCTTGCGGCCGAAGCGCAGGCTGAGCCATCCCGCGAGGGGGATGCTGATCGCCGAGGCGACGATGTAGGAGGTGATGACCCACGCGATCTGATCCTGCGATGCGGAGAAGGTCCCCTGCATGTGCGGCAGGGCTACGGCAGCGATGGTCCAGTCGATGGAGTAGAGCAGCGAGGCCAGCATGACCGACGCGGTGACGAGCGTCGGGTGCCGGGGGCGCATCGCGGGATCGAACATGCCGGTCGTCCCGGGTGCGGCGGATCAGTTGCCCGCGAGGGCGGGCGAGGGCTGCAGGAAGCGCGGCAGGTAGCCGCTGTCGATGAGCTTCTGGACCGAACGCGGCAGGCCGTTGCTGTGGCCCGTGTCCACCGACACGGTGACGGTCATGCCGGCGCGCAGATCCGGCCCGCCGCTGCCCGGCTCGACGTCCACACGCACCGGGACCCTCTGCACGACCTTGACCCAGTTGCCCGTCGCATTCTGCGGCGGCAGCACCGCGAACTCGGCGCCGGTCGCCGGCGCGATGGATGCCACGCGGGCCGGCCATTCCCTGTCGGGGTAGGCGTCCACCGTGACGGTGGCGCGCTGACCCACCTGGAGGTGGGTGAGCTGCGTTTCCTTGTAGTTGGCTTCGATCCACACCGGCGCGCTGCTGATGAGGCTGAAGATCGCGTTGCCCTTTTCGATGTGCTCGCCCTTTTGCAGTCGCATGTTGCTCACCACCCCTGCGGACGGTGCGCGGACTTCGGTCCTCGCGAGTTCCATGGAGGCGGCATCGAAGGCGGACTTGGCTTCCACATAGCGGGGATGGCGTTCCACGGGAATGTCCGGATCGCCGGAGAGGCTGGCGATCACACGGGTCGCGCGTTCCTGCACGCTGACGAGACGCAGCCTCGAGAGGTCCAGGTTGTGGCGGGCTTCATCGTAGGCGTCCGCGCGGCTCATGCCGCTTTCCCGCAGGCGCTCCTGGCGCTCGAACTGGCGCGTGAGGAAGGCGATCTGCTCTCGTGTCTCTTCCACTTCGCGGGTGGAGGCGCGGTACTCCGCACGCAGCGACTGGATGTCCGTGCGGACGACGTCCATCTGCGCCTTGGCGCGTGCGACCGCGATCTCGAACGGGCCCGGATCGATGTGGAACAGCAGATCGCCGGCCGCGACCCGCTGGTTGTCGCTGACGGCGACGTCGCGAACGCGGCCCGACACCTCGGAGCTGACGACGACGATGGCAGCCTTGACGTAGGCGTTCTCGGTCACGGCGAAACGTCCGGACTGCGCGTAGTAGCGAGCGCCGACGGTGATGGCCACGAGCGGCACGCACACCAGCAGAAAAATGCGAAGCAGGCGCATCGGCGCGAGCCAGGCGAGCGCGCGGGCGCGAAGACTCATCAGGCGGCGCTCCGGCGGCGTGCAGCCCGCACGCCGTTGGCGGACTCGGGGCGGGCCAGATTGGACTTGATGGAGAGCAGCACGTCGACGAAACCTTCCTGCTGCGCGGTCGACAGGCCGGCCAGCGCGTCACGGCGCACTTCGGCCGCCGCGGCACGCATGGCCTTGATGGCGGGTTCCACTTCGTCGGTGAGGAAGACGTGCTTTACGCGGCGGTCGGCCGCGTCGGCCTCGCGGCGGACCCAGCCCTTCTGCTCCATGCGATCCAGCAGGCGGCCGAGCGTGGCCTTCTCGACTTCGAGGATGTCCGCCAGCTCGGACTGGGTGGCGCCGTTGTTCCGGAACAGATGGTTGAGTACCCACCACTGCGAGCGGGTGAAGCCCAGCGCCCGCACCCGCCGGTCGAACCGGGTGCGCATGAGGCGGGCGACGTCGTTCAGGATGAAACCGAAATTGCGGGACAGATCTTCGCGGAACATGTCCCGGATATTAGTTGTCTAGCTTATGGTTGGCAAGGCTATGGTCGTCCAGGCAAGCATTCCCCTCACTCGGGCGGGGTGGTCACGGCCGGGCTGGCGGCCGCCTCGCGGGCGAGGACTTCTTCGAGCGTGCGACGGGCAGCGTCCTGGTTGGGGCCCTTCAGGGCAATGGCGCTTTCGGCAGCGGTCCGTGCTTCCGCGAACTTGCCTCGCAGAGCCAGCACATGGGCAAGGTTGTTGAACGGCGCGTCTGCGCCCGGGTGGCGCACCGTGGCCTCGCGGAAGGCCTGTTCGGAGGCTTCGAGATCGCCCATGGCATAGGCCGTATTGCCCAGGCCCACCCAGAGCGGCAGTTCCGCCGGCCAGCGTTCCACGCCGGCGAGATACGCCTGCCGGGCCTCGGAGAAGCGGCGGATCCGCTCCAGCGCGATCAGGGATTCGGTGTAGCGGGCCGGGGAGATGCCACGTGGCACCTCGCCAGCGGTGGCGACGATCATTGCCCACCGTCCCGACCGCTGCCAGGTGTGGTCGAACGTCGCCAGCGACAGCTCCTGGCGGGAATCCGGGCCTGACCGAAGGATGACCCTTTCGCGCGGGCGGTCGAATCCGATCGCGACGGCGTAGTGCCAGCGGGGATACCAGGAAAGCCCGAGGTTCTGCAGCACCACCACCGGGCGTCCTTGCGCGATCTGCTCGAACAGTGCCTCCACCGACGGTTCGAGGCGCAGCGCCACGGCACCCACCCGGCGGGCCCCGCCCAGCATGTCCAGCGGCAGGCTGCCCTGGCGTGCGGGGAGGAAGACCAGGGGCGCCAGGGTGTCCGGGGAGGCGTCGAATCCGCCCGCCCGCAGAATCATGGCCAGGGAAGCCGGACCGCAGTGATTGCGTTCCTGGGCGAAATAGGGGGTGTCGGTAAGTTCGAGACTCGCTGGCAGAGGCGCGAGCCGGGAAGGATCCAGGGGCGGGGCGCTGGCGCACCCCGACAGGATCGCGACGGACAGGACCGCGACGAGTGTCGCGGCCCGGAAGAACGGGAGAGACGGGCGCAGCCGGATCACCGGTGAGGGGTGGGGGCGGCTCCGCCCGCGGTCGTTTTGCCGTCCGGTCAGCGCTTGATCGAGCGCGTGAACGAGAAGACCTTGGTGAGGCCGAGGATGTCCGTGATCAGCAGGATGATGAACACCAGCACGGCGGCCGTGATGATGGCGCCGATGGCGTCGCCACCCGCGGGGGCCTGATCGATGCGGTCGGCGAGGCTCAGCAGTTCCTCGTCGCTCATGGCGGCCACGCGGGACTTGGCTTCGGCCGGGGAGACGCCCAGCTGGTCGAACTGCCGCACGACGTCTTCACGATCGAGAAACGACAGGACCTGTGCGCGACGGGCCTGGACGTCCGCGCCGGACGTGGCGGCGACCGTCTCGGTACCGATCATGGTCGCCTGGGCGGCACCGATGACCGAGAGCTGGGAAAGGCTAAGGATGAGCAGTGCAGCGATGCACTTGCGGGCGGTGATCCACATGACAATCCTCCTGGGTTGTGCGAACGGTGGTCCGGCAGGTGCCGGAACCCGATCAGCGTTTGAGTTTGAACGGAAAGATATCGGTGTAGCCGAGCGCGTCGGTGAGAACCAGGACTGCAAACACGAAAATGGCGACGCCGACGATCGCCCCGCCGGCCGGTTGCGAAGCCGGGTCGGAGAGGGCGGCGAGTTCGGCATCCGGTACGGCAGCGGCCCGGCGTACGGCCTCGTCACGAGGCAGGCCGGCGGCTTCGAAGTAGCCAGCCAAAGCCTCGCGGGTCAAGGCTTCTCGCGGGGTCGCGCGGGTCTGGACCGATTCCGCCACCGAACCCGTACCGATCAGCTCCGCGCGGGCGCCGCCGGTCAGCGACAGACACAGGAGCGCACCCGCGACGGCGGCGCTGACGGATCGGTTCGCGAGGGACTTCATCGGGTGGCGGGCTCCTCTGGAATGGCCGGGGCGGTTCTCAGGTGGCGGGGGTCGGGTTCTTGAACTGGGCCGGCTGCAGATGATGCCGGTGCAGCAGCTTGTAGAACTCGGTCCGGTTGCGCTTCGCGAGGCGGGCGGCGTGCGTCACGTTGCCGTTGGTCATCTTCAGCAGGCGGGCGAGGTAGTCGCGCTCGAACTGGCCGCGCGCCTTTTCGAAGGGCTGCAGTTCGGTGGACGGACCCCGCAGGGCGTTCTCGATGAGTGCCACGCTGACGATCGGCGCGGTGCTGAGGGCGACGGCCTGTTCCACCACGTTGACCAGTTCGCGGACGTTGCCGGGCCAGTCGTACTCGACCAGGCGGGCCAGCGCCTCGGCGCTGATGGCGTTGATGGTCTTGCCGTAGCGGCCGGCCAGCTGCGTGAGGAAATGCGTGGCGAGAAGGGTGATGTCCTCGCGGCGGTCGCGCAGCGGCGGCACGTCGAAGCTCACCACGTTCAGACGGTAATAGAGGTCTTCCCGGAACCGGCCTTCGCGGATGCCGGACTCCAGATCGCGGTGGGTTGCGGAGACGATCCGGACATCCACGGGAATCGACTTGGTCGCGCCGACCGGGCGGACGGTACGTTCCTGCAGCACGCGCAGGAGCTTCACCTGCAGGGCGATCGGCATGTCGCCGATCTCATCCAGGAAGACCGTCCCGCCCTGCGCAGACTGGAACAGACCCATGTGGTCGCGCGCGGCGCCGGTGAAGGCGCCCTTCACGTGGCCGAAGAGTTCGGATTCCAGCAGGGCTTCCGGGATGGCGCCGCAATTGAGCGCCATGAAGGGCGCGTCGCGTCGCGGACTGGCGTTGTGGATGGCCTGCGCGAGGAGTTCCTTGCCGGTACCGCTCTCGCCGCGGATCAGGACGCTCGCATCGCCGCTGGCAACGAGCCGGGCACGCGCCAGCACGGCCTCGAGCTCGGGGTTGTGCGTGATGATTGCCGAGCGCCAGCTGGATTCCTGTTCCCGCGTGGTGACCGGTGCGGAAAGCCGCACGGCCCGCGAGATGAGCCCCACGAGTTCCTTGCCGTCGAACGGTTTGGTGAGGTAGTCGAAGACGCCCTTGCGCATCGCGGCGACGGCGTCCGGGATGGTCCCGTTGGCGGTGAGAATGATGACGGGCAGTGCCGGGTGCAGGCGGTGCACCTGTTCGAACAGCGCCATGCCGTCCATCCCGCCCATCTTGAGATCCGTGACCACCACGTGCGGGATGGCCGTGGCGAGCTGCGCCAGTCCTTCCTCCGCGCTTCGCGCAGTGGCGACCTCGAAGCCCGCCGCGGTCAGACGGATCGAGACGAGACGCAGGAGATCCTCGTCATCGTCGACGACCAGTACCTTGCCAAGCATCGTGTTCATTGTTTCCGTGCTCCTTGGTCTTTCTGGATCATCGCGCGCTCGACATCCCTGAGAGCGTCGAGCTTGCGCTGAAGTTCTTCGGTCTTCCTCTGTTCGTCCTTCAGCTTTGCCGCGACCGCCAGGGCGGTGGCATCCGTCCGCCGATTGACCTCGATCCCGGCCAGAAGCACCTGCGCTAGCCCGCGAAGCCTGCCTGCGCCGCGTCCCTCGCCCCGCTGATAGGGTTCCAGCAACTGGACCGCGGCCGCCTCGTTGCGGAACGCCGCATTCGGCAACAGGTACAGCATCGCGAGCTTCAGTCGCGCCGGCTCACCGCCGTTGGTCGCGAAGTCGCGCTTGGCATCGTCGAGATCCTGCTTCAGTGCGGCAGGCGTCCGGGTTCGCAGACCCGCATAGTAGTTCATCAGATCGTCAAGTTCACTCGCCAACTGAGCCACGGGCTCGCGCGGGCAGGTCGCCACTTCGGCGGTCACCGCCGGCGGGCGGGGCTCGACCGGCCCGACATCCTCCACTTCGGGCCGCGAGGGTGTCTGGCACCCCGACAAAAGTACGACAGCCAACGGGAAAACAAATCGACCGACGCTTCTATTCATGGGGCTCGCTCTGACGTCGGGTCTGGTGCTGCAGACTTTGGTATGGCTCGGGGCCGAAGTGGGGGTGACGCATTTCTTCGGGTGCC
>CAZEDA010000155.1:0-7774 GCA_964510915.1 uncultured Rhodocyclaceae bacterium
CCGATGAACGCCCCCGCCCACACCCCCGTCATGCAGCAGTATCTGCGGTTCAAGGCCGAACACGCGGACAAGCTGCTCTTCTTCCGCATGGGGGACTTCTACGAACTCTTCTACGAGGACGCCCAGAAGGCCGCGCGGCTGCTCGACATCACCCTCACCCGTCGTGGTGCGTCCGCAGGCGAGCCGATCCCGATGGCCGGCGTGCCCTATCACGCGGCGGAGCAGTACCTCGGGCGACTGATCCGCCTGGGCGAGTCGGTCGCGATCTGCGAGCAGATCGGCGACCCGGCCACTTCCAAGGGGCCGGTCGAGCGGCAGGTCACCCGCATCGTCACGCCCGGCACCCTCACCGACGCCGCCCTGCTCGACGAGCGACGCGACAACATTCTTCTCGCAGTGCAGCCCGCAAGGGGTCGTGTCGGCATCGCGTGGCTGTCGCTGGCCTCGGGCGCGTTCCGCGTGCTGGAGACGTCCGCCGCCGCGCTCGGCTCCGAGCTCACGCGGCTCGCGCCTTCCGAGATTCTGGTACCCGATGGGTTCGACGGCACCCTGCCCGAGTCCGTCGGTGCCCCGCGCCGTCGCGTGCCCGACTGGCACTTCGACGAGCAGTCGGCCCGGCGCGGACTCGCCGAACAGTTTCGGACCCGCGATCTCGCGGGCTTCGGCGCTGACGATCTGGGTCCGGCGCTGGGTGCGGCGGGCGCGCTGCTGCAATACGCGCGAGCGACACAAGGCGCCGCCATCGCCCATATCACGGGTCTGGTGGTGGAGCGCACCGATGCGTTCGTCGCGATGGATTCCGCCACCCGTCGCAATCTGGAGATCAGCGAGACTCTGCGGGGCGAGCCCGCACCGACTCTGCTGTCGACGCTCGACACGTGCGTCACGTCCATGGGCAGTCGGCAGATGCGCCACTGGCTGCATCACCCGCTTCGGGATCGCACTGTCCTGCGGGCACGGCTGTCCGTGGTGACGTGCTTCGGGGACGCCGGCTACGAATCCCTGCGGGAGGCGCTTCGCGAAGTCGCCGACATCGAACGCATCGTGGCGCGCATCGCGCTGCGGACGGCGCGACCGCGGGATCTTTCGGGTCTGCGGGATTCGCTGTCCGACCTGCCGCGCATCGCCGCGTGCCTGGCGCCGATGGACAACCCGCGCGTGCGTGAACTCGAAACGTCGCTCGCGGTGGATCCCGATATCCCCGCCCTGCTCCGCCGCGCTCTGCAGGAAAGCCCGTCGGCGCTGCTGCGCGAAGGCGGCGTCATCGCCACGGGCTACGACGCGGAACTCGACGAACTGCGCTCCATCCAGTCTGGCGCGTCGGACTATCTCATCGCGCTCGAAGAGCGGGAACGCGTCCGGACCGGCATCGCCAACCTGAAGGTCGAGTACAACCGCGTCCACGGCTTCTACATCGAAGTCACGAACGCCAATGCCGACAAGGTGCCGGACGACTACCGCCGTCGCCAGACGCTGAAGAATGCCGAGCGCTACATCACGCCGGAACTGAAGGCCTACGAGGACAAGGCACTTTCCGCTCAGGACCGCGCGCTGGCCCGCGAGAAGGTCCTCTACGAAGCCTTGCTCGACGCCCTCGCCCCGCACCTGGAAACGCTGCAACGCACGGCGGCGGCTCTCGCAGAACTCGACGTCCTCGCTGCGTTTGCCGAGCGTGCACGAATGCTGGACCTCGTCGCGCCGGAGTTGTCCGACGACGAGGGCATCGACATCGAGGCCGGCCGGCATCCGGTGGTCGAGACGCAGGTGGAGGACTTCGTCGCCAACGACACCCGCCTGTCGCCGGGACGCCGGCTGCTGCTCATCACCGGCCCGAACATGGGCGGCAAGTCGACCTACATGCGGCAGGTGGCGCTCATCGTCCTGCTCGCCAACTGCGGCGCCTTCGTCCCCGCCGCGCGGGCGCGCATCGGCCCGGTGGACCGGATCTTCACTCGCATCGGCGCAGCCGACGATCTCGCCGGCGGACGCTCGACCTTCATGGTGGAGATGACTGAAGCCGCAGCCATCCTCAACAGCGCGACCGAGCGTTCGCTGGTGCTGATGGACGAGATCGGCCGCGGCACCTCCACCTTCGACGGTCTCTCGCTCGCCTGGGCCATTGCGCGCCATCTGGTCGAGCGCAATCGCAGCCACTGCCTGTTTGCCACGCACTACTTCGAACTCACGCGGCTGGCGGAGGAGTATCGCGAGGTCGCCAACGTGCATCTCGACGCCGTCGAGCACAAGGACCGCATCGTGTTTCTCCACGCGCTGGAGGAAGGCCCGGCGTCGCGCAGTTATGGCCTGCAGGTCGCGCAGCTCGCCGGCGTCCCGCCCAGCGTGATCCGTGGCGCCCGCCGAAAGCTGCACGATCTGGAGTCCGCCGCCACGCCTCAAGGGGATCTGTTCTCCGGCGCGCCCGCCGCGCCCGTGTCCGAACCGGAAGTCCATCCCGCGATCGAGAAGCTCCTCGCGCTCGACCCCGATTCCCTGAGCCCGCGCGAAGCACTCGACGCCCTGTACGCGCTGCGTGCCGCTGCGCTCGAACCGCCTCCGGAGCGGTGACACCGCCCGTTTCACCACGATGAGTCAGCACCGATGATGTACGACGCGATCGTGGTGGGTGCGGGCCCGGCCGGCAGCTTCTGCGCCCTCACGCTTGCGCAGGCAGGCCGCACCGTGGCCCTGCTGGACAAGGCGCGGATGCCGCGCGACAAGGTCTGCGGCGGCGCGCTGTCGCGCAAGACGCTCGATCTTGCGGGGTTCGACCTGTCTCCCGTCATCCACCATCGCGTCGCGCGAGCCACGCTCACCTTCCGGAACGAAGCCTCCGCCGTCGTCTCGCTCGACGCCGCTGCCGCATGCATGACCGTGCGAGCGGAGTTCGATGCATTTCTGGTGGAGAAGGCGCGCGAAGCCGGCGTCCACGTCCTCGAAGCCACGAGCTTCAAGGGAGTCGCGGAAAGCGATGACGGCGTGCGGGTGGAGACCTCCGCCGGGACTCTGCATGCGCGTCACCTCGTCGGCGCCGACGGTGTGGGCAGCAGTGTGCGACGCCAGGTGTTCGGAAAGGGCGGCGTCCGGCAGGTGCCGTCGCTCGAAGCGCTGCTGCGAGTCCCCGCCACGACCCTCGAACACTTCCGCGACCACGCGCTGTTCGATCTGGGCGGCATGGATCACGGCTATGGCTGGATCTTTCCGAAACGGGACCACCTGAATGTCGGCGTGTACTCCGCACGGCCCGGGCACCGTCTTCCACAACAGCTCGCGCGCTTCATCGCGATGCATCCGATCCTCGCCGAGCACGAGGTGCTCTCGCGCGCCGGTTACGCGATCCCGCTCTTCGACGAGCGCCGCTCGATCGTCCGCGGGCGGACGCTGCTCGCGGGCGATGCCGCCGGCTTCGCGGAAGGCGCCTACGGCGAAGGGATCTACTACGCGATGCGCAGCGGGCAGCTGGCGGCTCAGGCCATCGCCTCGCAGCCCGAGGGGGCCGCGGCCGACGCGTACGCGCGCGCCATCGGAAAGCACCTCGCCCCCGAACTGCGCTTCTCCAACTGGATCGGCCGCGCGTACTTCGCGTTCCCGCGGTTCGCGTTCCACCGCCTGGCCTTGCATCCGCGCGGCCAGCGGAAGTTCGCCGGCGTCATCACGGGCGACGTGAGCTACCGCGACTGTTTCTGGGGAGCGATCCGCGCCGTGCCGCGCTGGGCTCTGCGGCGCTCCTCCGCCACAAACTGACTATGCGGATCATCGCGCACCTCGACATGGATGCCTTCTACGCGTCGGTCGAGCTGCTGCGCTATCCGGAACTGAAGGGCCTGCCCGTCGTGATCGGCGGCGGCCGTCGCCACCAGCCCGAGACTGGGGAGAACGGCACTCGGCGGTTCGCCACGCTGGACAAGTACGCGGGCCGCGGCGTGATCACCACCGCCACCTACGCTGCCCGCGCCTTCGGCGTGCACTCCGGCATGGGCCTGATGAAGGCGGCGGCGCTGTGCCCGCAGGCCATCCTGCTGCCGGTGGATTTCGACGAGTACCGCCGCTACTCGCGTCTGTTCAAGGCGGCGGTGGCCGAGATCGCGCCGGTCATCGAAGACCGCGGCATCGACGAGATCTACATCGACTTCAGCGATCTGCCCGGGGTCGAGGCCGATGGCGGCCGTACCGTCGCGCGCGCGATCAAGGACAACGTCACACGCGCCACGGGCCTCACGTGTTCCATCGGTCTCGCGCCCAACAAGCTCCTCGCGAAGATCTGTTCCGATCTGGAAAAGCCCGACGGGCTCACGCCGATCACGCACGAGGACATCCCCGCGCGCATCTGGCCGCTGCCGGCAAAGCGCATCAACGGCATCGGCCCGAAGGCGGCAGCGAAGTTGGCGGAATCCGGCATCCACACGATCGGAGAACTGGCGGCGGCGGACCCCGTCTGGCTGCTGCAGCACTTCGGTCAGAGCTACGGGCACTGGCTGCACGAGGCCGCGCACGGCCGCGACGATCGCCCGGTGGTCACCTTTTCCGAGCCCAAGTCGATCAGCCGGGAAACCACCTTCGAACAGGATCTGCATCCTCGCGAAGACCGCGCAACATTGAGCGGCATCTTCACGAAGCTGTGCGAGCAGGTGTCGTCCGACCTGCGCCGCAAGGGCTACGTGGGCCGCACGATCGGACTCAAGCTGCGCTACGACAACTTCCAGACGGTGACGCGTGACGCGACGATCGACCACCACACCGACGATGCCGTGGAGATCCGCCGCGCGGCCGGTGAGTGCCTCAAGCGAGTGACGCTCGATCGCCGACTCAGATTGTTGGGGGTAAGGGTCGGCTCGCTGTTGCCGCGTGATGCCGCGGCCAGCCTCGCCGTGCATTCCGCAACCGTGGCAAAGGAGCCCGCAAGGCGCTACCGGACCGACAACGCGACGCTGCCGCTCTTCGATACGCCGGACTGAGCGGCTAGATCGGCGTGGGAGACCGCGGGCCGGGAACTGCGCGAGCTACGCAGATCGCGTGGAGGAGGACCCGCCCTGGCGGCGAGCTGCCACGATGGCCTGGGCCAGCTGCCACACCGCGAGCGCGTAGTTCTGGCTGCGGTTGTAGCGGCTGATCACGTAGAAGTTGTCGAGGCCGAGCCAGTACTCGGGCCCGGCGTCACCCTCGAACAGCAGCAGCGCCGCGCGCTCCCCATCCTTGAGCGGGCGTTCGGAGGAGACGCCGGCTCGCTCCAGCGCCGCACGATCCGAAGCGGGCTTGATCCCCAGGGCCACGAGATCATCCGCAGCCTTCCCCTGCAGGACCTTGGCAGGCAGCGCGACATCCGCGCCGAGCTGCCACCCGAAATTGCGGAAGTAGCTGGCCACGCTGCCGATGACATCCACTGCGCTGCCCCACAGATCGATGCGCCCGTCGCCGTCGAAGTCCACCGCGTGCTTGCGCAGGCTGGAGGGCATGAACTGCGGCCAGCCCATTGCGCCTGCATAGGATCCGCGCACGGCGAGCGGGTCGAGTACCCGGTCCCGGCCGAGGAGCAGGAGTTCCTCCAGTTCGCTCTGGAAGTACTCGACGCGCCGGGTGCCTTCGAATGAGAGCGTCACGAGAGCGTCGATGACGCGGAAGGTGCCCGTCATCTTCCCGTAGATCGTCTCCACGCCGATGATGGCGACGATCACCTCGGGTGCGACGCCGTAGATGTCCCGGGCTCGGTTCAGCGCGACTTCGTTCTCGCTCCAGAACTTCACGCCACCGTCGACGCGATGGCGGTTGAGGTAGACGGGGCGGAACTGACGCCAGGGCTTCGCCGTGCCGGGTGTTGCCATCGCCTGCAGCACGCGTGGCTCCACCCGGGCTGCCAGCAGGATCTCGCTCAGCTTCACGCCATCCAGATCGTGCTTGAGGGCGATGCGCTCGACGAAGGATTCCATGTCGGAACGCAGCCGCGGCGGGAACTCATAGGCAGCCGCCGCGAGGGGCATCGCCGCCAGCGACGCCAGGAATCCGCGACGGGACCGGGTCACGGAACGGCCCGGTCGATGACGATCGAGAGTCCCTTCGCTCCCACGGCGACCGGCCCCACCTGCCCTTCGAGGTCGCCGCTGGCGGGAATCGGATTGCCGGAGCGCGAGATGCGCGCCCCGACGATCACCTGCCCGGCAGCCGACAGCGTGCGTCCCTCGGCCATTGCCATGCTGTCGTCGAGCGTGAAGGTGAGCGGCAGATCCTTCACCTGCTTGCGCAGCACCGCGAGCGGCATGCGCGGGCCCTCGGCGGCTCGGGCAAAGATGAACACGATGTCATCGGGCTTTGCCTGTCCCTCGAAGGCGGGCGCCAGCGAGACCCGCCCGTCGACCTTGCCGGCGGCGGCGGGCGCTGTGCCGGCAGGCTTCGCGGACTGCGCGAGTTCCTCCCGGGCCTTGTCGATGCCGCCCTGGACGGCCTGTGCGTACTCGGAGCCCGGGGGCGCGAGCGACAGCAGGCGCTCCCAGAAGTCGATGGCCCTGGGGAAGTCCTTCGCTTCGAACGCCGCGGTACCGAGCAGCGCGAGCGCCTTCTCACTGCGCGCGTCGAGTTCGAGCGCCTTGCGCGCTTCCGTCAGTGCCTGACCCTCGATCCGGCCGCCCTGGGCCAGAGCGATGGTTTCCGCCAGGTCCGCCCGCAACTCTGCATCCTGCGGTGTGAGGGCCACGGCCCGACCGAAGGCGCGAACGGCATCCGGCAGCTTTTCCAGAGCGCGGTAGGACCGCGCAAGCATGATCCAGCCCTTGGGGTCGTCGGGCTTCTCCGCCATGCGCTGGGCCAGACGCGCTGTGAGCTCCACCATCTTCGTGCGTTCGGCGGCGTCCTCTTCGGACATGCCGAGCCGCTGGACGGGATCGAGTGCCTTGGGATTGCCGGACAAGCGGTAGCCGACCATCGCCGTGGCAGGCAGGGCCAGCGCGAGGACGATGGCCACGATCTTCCCCGACCGCGCGACGACCGGCGCCTGCTGCGCGGTCGTGCGGAGGTCTTCGGCAAGGCGCTGCTCGATCTCGCTTCGCGCGGAGGCATGCTGATCCGCGGACAGAGTGCCCTGGGCCAGATCGCGCTCCAGTTCGGCCAGCTGGTCGCGGTACACGGAGACGTTGGCGGCGTCCTGGGTGACGGCACCTGCAGGGCTGCGGCGGAGCAGCGGGGGCAAGACGAGCCCGAGCGCCACTGCCACGAGCAGGGCGGCCAGAAGAGAGAAGGTCAACATCGGATGATCCGGGCGCGGGCCGCACGTCAGTGCACTGCACTGATCCGGCGCGGCCGGGTGACAAAGGCGGGATTATCCCGGAAACGGTCCGAGGACGCATGCCGCCGGGTTGAGTCGCTCCGGAACAGTGCGCTCGCCGTGCGCAGACCGTTATGTGACATTCTCACTTGTCCTCACGCCTGACGGCGCCTAGCATGCCTCACAGGGGCGTACTGGGGACAGGACAGCCATGACGCCCTTCCCTGGCAACGCGTGGCAATCAGGAGGAGACATGACCTGCAGTGACAACAAGACCCTCGGCAGTCGACTGACCGGGGTGGTGGCCGGAGCCATGCTCCTGGCCGGATCGCTGTCGGCCCATGCCGCCGTGACCATCGGCCAGATCGAGGACTTCGAGGACGGCACCACCGGCCACTGGGCAACCGGCGTAGCCTCCCCGCTGCAACCCGAGAACGTCGCCTCCGGCGGCCCTGACGGCGCCAACGACAACTATCTTCTCGCCCGGTCGAGCGGCGGCGCCGGCGCGGGCAGCCGGCTGGTGCT
>CAZEDA010000156.1:0-2856 GCA_964510915.1 uncultured Rhodocyclaceae bacterium
CTGTCGGCGAACTACACGTTCATGCGCGCCACGTTCCAGACGCCGTTCGTGCTGAACAGCCCCAACAACTCGTCGGCCGCGGACCTGAATGGCGACACCGAGGCGAACGAGATCCAGGTGTCGAAAGGCAACCGTCTGCCGAACATTCCGGAGAACCTGTTCAAGGTCCGCGCGGACTACTCGGCGACCGACGAGTGGTCGCTCGGCGCCAATCTGGTCTACAGCTCGGGGGTGTACCTTCGGGGAGATGAGAACAACCAGGACGTGCACGGCAAGTCCGGTGCGTACTACATCCTCAACTTCGACACGCGCTACCGGCTGTCCCGCAACTGGCTCGTGTTCGCACGTGTGAACAACGTGTTCAACCGGCGCTACGAGAACTTCGGCATCCTCGGCGAGAACTTCTTCCCGGGCGGTTCCTACACGCCGGGCTCGGCGTTCTCGGAACCGTTCTACGGCGTGGGAGCGCCGAGAGGACTGTGGGTCGGGGTGCGATACGACATGGGAACCACGCCGACGTCCACCCCGGACGATCGCTGAACTGCGGAAAACCCCGCATCCGCTGCGCGCACAGCGCTACGGAAGCGGGGTGAAACCATGAGTCCTCAGAAGGGAACGGAGGCGGACATCCCGATCAGGATGTTCCGTCCGGGGCTGGGCTCGTAGAAGCGACGGCTCGCCTCGTTCACGATCACCGAACCGACGTACTTCGTGTCGAACAGATTGTCGATCCGTGCAAAGCCTGTGACCGTCACACCGCCCACCGGTACCGTCATGCCGACCCGCGCGCTGAACAGGTTGTAGGAGTCGGCCGCTTCGGTATTGCGATCGTTCACATAGACGCGACCGACGCGACGAGCCTCCAGCGCAGCGCTGAGTCCCTCGACCAGCATGTCCCGCCAGCCCACTTCCCCGTACACGCTGTAGGCCGGCACGCCGGGAATCCTGCTGCCGGCCGAGACGGGCGCACGAGGGTTGGTCCCGGGACACAGCGTGACCTCACAGGTGCTGAACGACTGGTCGAACTTCGCACTCACATACGTGAACGCAGCCAGCCCGTAGATGCCCGACGGCAGCCGGCTGTCCACCGACAGCTCCAGCCCGTGGCGGGAAGTCTTGCCCACGTTCTGGAACACGGCGCGTCCGCCCGTGTTCGTGAGCGTCGTGATCTCGTTGTCCGACTTCGCCTGGAACACTGCCGCGTTGATGCGCGTGTCGTTGCCGACGAAGGTCTTCACGCCCAGTTCGAGATTGGTGGTCGTGTTGGGCTTCAGGTCCGTGTTGATTCCGGCACCCGCGGCATCGGAAGTGCGGTACGCGAGCTCCGCGAAGGTGGGGGTTTCGAAGCCACGACCGACGCTGGCGTAGGTATGCAGAATCGGCGTGACCTTGTAGAGGATGCCCGCCACCGGAGTGATCTTGCTGAACGTCAGGCTGCCGCTGTCATCCGGGTTCGCGCCCGTGATGAAGCGGTCCTTCGATGAGAACCTGACCGAGCTGCGGCGGATGCCGGCCGAGGCCGAGAGCTGGGGGGTAATGCCCAGTTCCCCTTGCAGGTACTGGTCGAAATTCCGGACCGTGTTGGTCTCGTCGCGCCGCAGGTTGCCGATGACGCCCAACCTGGTCCCGATGAAGTTCTCGAAGCCCTTGCGAGCCTCTTCCTGCTGGTCGTAGTTGAGACCGGCCGTGACGTTGACCGGCATGTTCGCGATCTCGTTGCGGTGGGTCCATCGCAGGTCGACACCCGAGAACTGGCGATCGAGGTCGATCACGCCGCCGCCGCTGCGTGGCGCGCCCTGGGCGCCGATGGTGAGCCCGAGGTACTGCGTGACCTGCCGGTCACCCGCATAGACCATCGCTCGCAAGGTATCGGACGCCGTGATCCTTCGCTCGTAGACGGCGCCGGCCTGCATGTTGTCGATGCTCTTGCGCACCCCGTAGTCGCGGGACGTCAGCGTGCCGCTGACGACACCAACCTGCGTCGGATTCTGGTCGTACTGCGCTCGCGTGAGGCCCTGCGGATCCTGCGTCTCCGGCTGCATCAGGTAGTTCATCACGACGGTGACCTTGGAGTAGTCGTCCGGCGTGATGGTCAGCTTGGCGTTGGCCGTGTCGCGGGTCGCGGCGCTCCAGTCCCGATAGCCCTGGGTGTCGAAGCGCGACATGTTGAACGTGAAATTGACGATGCCACTCGTGCCGCCCATCCGCACGCCGAACTTGGTGCTGTCGTAGCTTCCGACGGAAAAGTACGGATTGACCGTGAAGCGCTGGGGTCCGTCCTCGGTGAAGGCGCTGATCACGCCGCCGGAAGAATTGCCGTACAACGCCGAGAAGGGCCCGCGCAGGACCTCGATGCTCTTCGCCGTCATGAGATCGATGTTCGCCGCCTGCCCCTGCCCGTCGGGCATCGTGAGCGGAATCCCGTCCGCGTAGAGCCGCACGCCGCGCACCCCGAACGTGGACCGGGACCCGAAGCCGCGGATAGAGATCTGGAGATCCTGTGCGTAGTTCTGCCGGTTGTTCGCGACCACCCCCGGAATCAGAGAGAGCGTCTCCGAGAGATTCACCCCTGCCCGGCCGTCCCGCAACTGGTCGCCCGAGATCTGGTCGATGGACATGGGCAGATCGAAACTGGAGCGCTCGACCCGGGTCCCGCTCACGACGACGGGCGCGGAGCGGATGGTTTCCTGAGCCTGGGCGATGCCGGCCAGGGCAGGCGCCAGCGCCAGAACGATGGTGCGGAGGGGGAAAGCGGCTCTGGCGGCCGTTTGCGGCAGATTCATGAACGTCTCCAACTTGTCTGTTTTCGGGCGCCTCCCTGGTCGGAAGCGCTCCGTTCGGGCCACCGGCGGCCCC
>CAZEDA010000156.1:2956-7733 GCA_964510915.1 uncultured Rhodocyclaceae bacterium
AAAGGCGCGGATTGTAGCGGGCGCAACGCAAAAAGGGCCGCTCAAGGCGGCCCTTTTGCTACTTCGAGTCTTCGCGAATTAGCGGTTCGCGATGTACATCGTGACTTCGAAGCCAAAACGCATTTCGGTGTACTCGGGCTTGTTCCACATGGTCGTAGTCCTGTCGGTGAGTTTCGGGGAGTTCGGCTTGCTACCGAGTCGCCTCGGATGCTTCGCATTCTCCGCATCGGCCCGACCGCACAACAGCGCAAAACACTGAATCGCACCTAATGATTTTCATGAGAAGCCTGTCCCTCAGGGGTCCATCAAGCCATGTCGCATTGCAACAATCGCGAGCTCGGCCGAGTTGGCCGCCCCGAGCTTCTGCTTGATGTTGTAGAGGTGCGTGCCGATCGTCCGCGGACTGAGGGACATCACCTGGGCGATATCCGCCACGCTCTGGCCCTTCGCCAGCGCCAGGAACACCTTGAATTCCTTCTCGGAAAGCATGTCGACCGGACTGCGCTCCCCGGTCAGCTGCTGGACGGCCATCTGCTGGGCGATGGCCGGCTCCAGGAAGGTCCGCCCCTGACGGACCATGCGGATCGCCTGAATCAGTTCCTCGGCCGCCCCGCGCTTGGACAGATAGCCGAGCGCCCCGGCCTTGAGCACCCGCTTGGCGTGCATGGCGTCCTCGTGGGCGGTGAGCACCAGGATGCGCGCGGTGGACTCGCGGGCAAGGATGCGGGACACGGCCTCCAGCCCGCCGATGCCGGGCATGGACAGGTCCAGCACGAGGACGTCCGGCCGCACCTCCGGAAAGCGCTTTACGGCCTCCTCTCCGCTCTCGACCTCCGCCACCACCCGGATATCGGGCGAGGCATCGAGCAGAAGACGGAATCCCATCCGGACGACCGCGTGATCGTCCGCCAGCATCACCTTGATGATCGCGTCGTTCATTCCCCCGTTCTCCTTGTGCCTTCGGCAGAGCGCCCGGTCAGCGGCAACGTCACCTTGACCTCCACACCACCTCCTTCGGCTGTCAGCAGTTCGAACGTGCCGCCCAGCGCCTCCGCACGTTCACGCATGCCCAGCACGCCGAAGCGGGTGGCGCGCACGGCCTCGGGCTCCACCAGCCCCTGTCCGTCGTCGCGTACCCGGACCGAAAGCGTGTCGCCGCGGGCGCCGGCCTCTCGGGTCACCTCCACACTGACGCGATGCGCCCGGGCGTGCTTCACCACATTGTTGATGCATTCCTGCACGATCCGGTAGACGGTGATGTTGACCGTCTCACCCAGTGCCTGGACATCGCCGTCGACAGCGAGTTCGAACGCGAGGGACGGATGCAGCCGGCGCCATTGCGCCACAGCTTCCTCGAGGGTCTCCCTCAGGCCGAGATGATCGAGCGCGGTCGGTCGAAGCTGCCGGATGATGCCGTGCACGCTGTCGTAGATGCGACCCGCGACGTCCACGATGGTCCTCGCGCTGCGATGCACCTCCGGCTGATTCTGCTCGGTCTGCTGCGCGATGACCGTCCCGATGGTGCGGACGGCCGTGATGCACTGCCCCAGTTCGTCGTGCAGTTCGCGGGCGATCGTCCGGCGCTCCTCTTCGAGGGAACTCTGGATGAGCTGCGTGAGGCGGCGGTTCTGCGCAAGCTCGACCTCGGCCTCACGGGCACGCTTGAGCTCCGTGATGTCCCGCATGGAGTAGATCTCGCCCATCACGTCGTCAGTGGCCGGATCGGTCAGCGGCGCGGCGGACATGGCGACGTCGATCGATCTGCCGTCGCGCCCGCGGCGGCGTGTCTCCACGTGATCCACCGTGCGTCGCGCGCGCAGCGTCGCGGAGTGCTCCTCGGCTTCCTTCACGAGCGCGTGCGGCACGATGAGCCTCGCCGGCTCGCCCACGATCTCCGCGGCGGGGAACCCGAACAACCGCTCGGCCGCCGGGTTCCAGAACGACACCCGCCCTTCGAGATCGAGGATCACGATCGCGTCGCCCGACTGCTGCGCGACGAGCGCAAGCCGGCGGTTCTCCGTGAGACTCTTCTCGAGCGCATCGGCCATCCCGTTGAACGTGTGGCTGATGGCCTCGAACTCGGGGGTCTGCATCCTCGGCAGTCGAACGTGATGCTCGCCCTTTTCCATATGCCGCAAGCCCTCGAGAATCAGGCTCACGGGCCGCAGCGACCAGCCGATCAGGAAGAACACCAGCACGTTCACCGCCACGAGGAAGATCGCGATCAGCAGCAGCAGGTTCTTGAGATCGTCCCAGGCATCGACCACGGAGCGCGACGGGTCCACGAGCACGGTGATCGTGCCGTTGTGCACCGGCAGGTTGATCACCGGCATCTCGGGCTTCACAAGCCGCACGAACCATTCGGGCGCGGATCGCCCCACCTTGTAGACCGACGGCGGCGAGCCGTAGAGGAGCTTGTCCTCCGCGTCGAACAGCTGAATCTCGTGCGCCCGCACGCGCCCGAGCTCGCGCAGAAATCCCAGCAGCACCCGCTCGCCGTCCTCCGCTTTCGAAACGATCTGCGCGTCACGGATCACGGTAGACAGCAGTTGCAGCGTGACGCGGTTGGACCCCTCCATTTCCTCCCGGATCGAACGGCGGGCGTCGTCGATGACGATCTTCAGCACGGCCGCCGCGAACAGCGCGGTCAGCACCGTGATCAGCAGGTTGATGCGAACCCGAAGGCTCACGGTCTCGACGCGCCGAGCAGGGCGTCCCGGGTCGCCTTCGTCGCAGCGACGAGCGCAGTTTCCAGTGCCGGGTGGGAGGACGCGTGCCTGGCCTGCGAGTGGAACGTCAGTGTGGCAGCCGGCCAGCGGCGCGCGACCTCGAAGGCGGTGACGGGCGGGCAGACGAAATCCATGCGTCCGTGATGGAGGATTGCGGGAATGTGCGCAATCGAGGTCATGCCGTCGAGCAGTTGCCCGGGCTTCAGGAAACAGTCGTGGTGCAGATAGTGAACCTGCACCCGCGCGCGGGCGATCGCCCCCGCATCGGTCGTCGCGGCGGGCGGCATCGGCGCGGACTCTCCGATCGACATGATGGCGGTCTCGTAGGCATTCCATTTCGCGGCGGCGGGCCCCGCCACCGCACTGTCGTCGCTGCAGATCATCGCGGCGTAGCGCGCGACGAGCGTCGTCCAGTGCTCACCCGGCGCAACGGACCAGAGCGACTCCCACGCTTCGGGGATGAACTGCCGCAGCCCGACGAAATACCAGTCCAGCTCGGAATGGGAGGCGAGGAAGATGCCGCGCAGGATCATGCGGACGACGCGGGCCGGATGTGCCTGGGCATAGGCGAGGCCAAGCGTGCTGCCCCAGGACCCTCCGAACACCACCCAGCGATCCACCCCCAGGTGCTCGCGAAGGCGTTCGATGTCCGCAATCAGCGACTGCGTGTCGTTCGCCGCGATGGCGCCGGCCGGCTCGCTGCGGCCGCAGCCTCGCTGATCGAACAGGACGATGCGGTAGAACGCAGGATCGAAGTACCGTCGATGGTCGGGCTTCGTGGAACTCCCCGGACCGCCGTGAAGAAACAGCACCGGCGTGCCCGACGGTGCGCCGCTCTGCTCCCAGTACACGCGATGGCCGTCGCCAACGTCGAGCAGGCCGGCCATCGTCGGTTCCAGTGGGGCATACAGCGCGGTCGCGGGCACTGAGTCCTGCATGCAGATTCACTCCAGGCGGAAATGGAACGGAATGGTGACGATGGAACCGCGGCCGCGAAGACCCTCGGGCAGCATCGGCAGCGGCCTCGCTTTGCGGACGGCGCGGACCGCCTCTTCGTCGAGAAGCGGATGGCCGCTCGACGTGTCGACCGTGACATCGAGGATCTTCGAGTCCCCGCCGATGCGGACCCGGACGATCGTCGTGCCTTCCTGCCCGAGATTCTGCAGCTTCTTCGGATACACCGCTTGCTTGCCTGCGATCTCGGAGAGCTTTCTGCCGTAGGCGTCGAGTGCCTTCCGGTCGACCTCCGGCGAATCGCCGGGAACCCCCACGTCCATGCGCAGATCCGCGCCCGACGGCGCGCCGGGGCGCGGGCCGGCGCGGGGGGCTTCCGTACGGTTGCGTGCGGGTCCGCTTGCCGTCCCGCCGGGCCCCGGCAGCACGGGGGCAGCTCCGGGCCGCACTGCCGCGACCGCTTCCACGGAAACGGCAGGACGATCGATGGACACCGTAGGCCGTGTCACACGCGGCGTCGCTTCGGGCCGCACTGCCGCAGTGGGTGCTGGCGCCGGCACGGCGGTTTCCACAGGCGCAGCGGGCGCCGGTGCAGGGGGTGCCGCCGAAACCATGGGGCGCTGTGCGGGCGCGGGCCTCGCGGCGGGTGCGGGCATGCGTTCGCTTTGCGTCGGGGCCACCACCGGGCGCGCGGGCGCGGCCTCGCTGACCGGGGCCTCTGCCTGAGCAGCCAGTGCCGGCTTCGCGGGCGCAGCCGGCGCGGGACGCGCAGCGACATCCGGTGCGGGCGGCGCCACCGGGCGAGTCGGTGCCGGTGCTCGAACCACTTCAGGCATCGCTGCGCGGCGTGGTGCCGCGGCCTCGGGAATTGCGGCCACCGGAGGCACGTCGGCCGGCGGCGCGCTGGCCACGGTCGGCCGCGACGGCGCCTGCACATCGACGTGTGGCACGGGCCGCGGTTCCGGTGCCGGTGCCGGCCTCTCCGTGGCGAGCGAAGGCCGCGCAGGGACGGGCAACGCCTCCGGCAGGGTCGGCGCGGCGGGGCGCGCCGGAGCGCTGACTTCCGGCCGGACCTCGGCGCGCAGTTCGGGGCG
>CAZEDA010000157.1:0-7714 GCA_964510915.1 uncultured Rhodocyclaceae bacterium
AGGAGCGGAATCGCCGGATGCATCCCGGCATCACAGAGCCAATGTAGGCGCGAACGCATGCCATGGACATGACGCAGGTCAACCGGTGTGACGGCGCCGTGCGACCGACGACGAACGGACGGGTCCTGGCGGAGCTCGTGTGAAAGCGAGCCAGTGATGACTGGGGTTTCCTGTCGTTCCGCGCAAGGTGTCGTCCCCTTCGTTGCTCGCAGAGGAGTACGATGGTCATGGGGTGTCCGAACGTAAGGCTGAAGATCTCCGGCATGTGCGGACGCAGCGCCGATCGGTCGTTCCCGCGGTCCGATGTCCTGCGACGCCGAGAGGCTGCGCGAAGATCGCTGCGGGAGTTGCAGGTCCGTGCCGGAAGTGCCGTGTGCCTTCGCCGAGGGAGAGATTCATGCGCTGGATGCAAGGGAGTGTTGCGGTCGCGTTGTTCGCGGCCGCGCTGACAGCACTGGCGGGACCAATACCGCTACGGGGGCGGAATCTCCATGGCCAACCCGTGGCGAGCGACTCTCCCGATGCAGTCTTCGAGTACGACCCGAACTACGACATCACCTGGCTGCGGGACTGGAATTACGCGCTGTCCTCCGGCTACGACAGCGACGGGCGCATGAACTGGCATGAGGCGAGTGCGTGGGCGGCCGGACTGAAGGTCGGCGATTTCGATGGTTGGCGACTGCCCCACACCCTGTGGCCGGATCCGACGTGTGTGCTGAGCCAGCAGTTTGGCGGCTACGGCGAATACACCGGCTGCACCGGGAGTCCCATGAGTTACCTCTGGAAGGAAGTGCTGGGCAACACTGCGGCGGGGTCGTTCGATCCCGGCGTCTTCCAGAATCTGCAGAGGCACGCGTACTGGTCCGGGACGGCGTGGGACAACATGCTTTCCTGGTTCTTCGTCCCCGGGGCGGGCAACCAGGGCTACCAGTCTGCGTTCGACACGGGTTCGTTCTTTGCTGTGGCCGTGCGGGACGGGGACGTACTGCCGGAGCCGTCCTCGATCGCGTTGTCGGCGCTCGCTGTCGTGCTGGCTGCGCTGGGTGGCAGCCGGGGCAGGGTCGGGCGCAGGAACGCCCGACTGGTGGTCTTCAGTCCCGGAAATTCTCGTATTGCAACGGGAAATCCTCGATGGACTTCTTCACGAGCGCAATGGTGTCCTGGAGGGTGTCGCGTTTCGCGCCGGACACGCGGATGGAGTCGCCCTGGATCGAAGCGTTGACCTTCAGCTTCGATTCCTTGATGAGCTTCACGATCTTCTTCGCGAGTTCGGTCTCCACGCCAGTGCGTACGGTGATCACCTGCTTCATCTTGCCACCGAGCGTCTTCTCGCTGTCGCCCGTCTCGAGCGCCCGCAGATCGATGCCGCGCTTGGCGAGCTTGGTGGTCAGCACTTCACGCACCTGACCCAGCTTGAAGTCATCGTCGGCGTGGGCCGTGAGCACGTTGCCGGCCTGCTCGACGCGGGCATCGGAGCCCTTGAAGTCGAAGCGGTTGGTGATTTCCTTGTTGGCCTGATCGACGGCGTTGCGAACTTCCACCTCGTCGACCTTGGACACGATATCGAAGGTTGGCATGGGCAGTCTCTCCGCGGAAAGGAACCGGTGAAAAGCGTCAGGCTGTCGCGAGCCGGACGGTGAAGGCCTGGATGGGCGGTCCCGAGCCGTCGTCGAATTCGACCGCCGCCGTGATGGCGTGGCGGGCGACGGCTTCGGCGTCCTTGTCGGGGTGGTCGTACACCGAGTAGAGCGCGCCGAGCGCGTAGTCGCTGCCGCTGCCGTACGCGTAGAACTTCGCGAACTCCTGCACGGTCCGCTGGCCCGACACGCCGAAGATGCCATGCGGGTTGGCGATCAGCACGTCGATGCGCGTGGACTCGATGGCGTCTTCCTTGTCCTCCTCGGACTGCAGGAAGTACCGCTCCTTCAGTTCGCCGTGCATGCGGTTCCAGACACGGAAGATCTCCGCCACGGACGACAGTTCGGGCGGCTGCTCCAGTCCCGAGAAGTAGTCGTGCAGGATGTGCTTGAAGGTCGCGTTGCCGGTGATGGCGAGAAAGCTCGACCCCACCTGCATGATCTTCTCGTGGTTGACCACGTAAGTGGAGGATTCCTTGACGGGGCCCCACTTGGTCAGGGTGTCGGCCGCAATGGCCGCCACCCCGTTCTTGCGGACGACGGCGATGGTGGTCATGGGGTGCCGAAGTGGCAGACGTAGTCCAGCGTCTCGAGCGTTTCGATGTCGAAGGACGAGTTCCCCGGCACGCTGAACTGCTCGCCACCGCTGAACGTGCGCCATTCGGACTCGCCGGCGAGCTTGATGCGGCAGCGGCCGGCGTTCAGTTCCATGATCTCCGGCGCGCCGGTATTGAACGTGAGCCGGCTGGGGAAGATCACGCCGACGGACTTGCGTGTGCCGTCGGCAAGGATGACGGTGTGGCTCACGCACTTGCCGTCGAAATAGACGTTGGCCCGTTTGACCACCGAGACATTCTCGAAGCGTTCCATTCCTGCGATTCCCCCGGTTACTTGCGCTTGCGACGGCTCGTGCCGGCGCGCTTGTTGGCGGCGATGCGCATGCGCAGCGCGTTCAGCTTGATGAAGCCGCCCGCGTCCGCCTGGTTGTAGGCGCCGCCGTCGTCGTCGAAGGTGGCGATGCGGGTGTCGAACAGGGAGTCCTTCGACTCGCGGCCGACGCACATGATGGTGCCCTTGTAGAGCTTCAGGCGGACCACGCCGTTCACCGTGGCCTGCGAGGCGTCGATCAGGCCCTGCAGCAGCGTGCGCTCGGGGCTGAACCAGTAGCCGTTGTAGATCATGCGGGCGTAGCGCGGCATGAGGTCGTCCTTGAGCGCCAGAACCTCGCGGTCCATCGTGATGGATTCCATCGCGCGGTGACCCTTCAGCATGATGGTGCCGCCGGGCGTTTCGTAGCAGCCGCGGGACTTCATGCCCACGTAGCGGTTCTCCACCATGTCGAGACGGCCGATGCCGTGCTTGCCGCCGATGGTGTTGAGCGTGGCGAGGATCTTGGCGGGCGTCATGCGCTTGCCGTCGATGGCGACGATGTCACCCTTCTCGTACTCGAGCTCGATGATCTGGGGCTTGGCCGGCGCCTTCTCGGGCGACACGGTGATCCGCCACATGGAGTCCTCGGGCGCGAAGTTCGGGTCCTCCAGGATGCCGCCCTCGTAGGAAATGTGCAGGAGGTTGGCGTCCATGGAGTAGGGCGCACCGCCGCCCTTGCGCTTCTTGAAGTCCACGGGAATGCCGTGCTTGTCGGCATAGGCGAGGAGCTTCTCGCGGGAGAGGAGATCCCACTCGCGCCAGGGCGCGATGATCTTCACGTTGGGCATCAGCGCGTAGGCGCCCAGCTCGAAGCGGACCTGGTCGTTGCCCTTGCCGGTGGCGCCGTGCGAGATCGCGTCGGCCCCGACCTGCTTCGCGATGGCCACCATCTGCTTGGCGATCAGCGGCCGCGCGATGGAGGTGCCCAGCAGGTATTCACCCTCGTAGACAGTGTTGGCCCGGAACATCGGGAACACGAAGTCCCGCACGAACTCCTCGCGCAGGTCCTCGATGAAGATGTTCTTCCGGGTGATGCCCATCTGCAGCGCCTTCTTGCGCGCCGGCTCGAGCTCCTCGCCCTGGCCGATATCCGCGGTGAAGGTCACCACTTCGCATTGATAGACGTCCTGCAGCCACTTGAGGATGACCGAGGTGTCGAGGCCGCCGGAGTAGGCGAGCACCACTTTCTTGATGTCTGACATGGCTTCCGAGGGTGATGGGATCGAAACGTTGATGTCGCGGAAAACGCGCGCGCCCGGGGATCAGGTGCGGTTCGGGTCTTCCTCTTCTTCCTTGACGAACCGGCCGTCCTGCCACTGGCCGCGGGTGACCTGGCCTTCGGGCGTGCGGTACGTGCCGTAGCCGTGCGGCTTGCCGTTCTTCCAGGCGCCCTTGTAGATGCTGCCGTCGGGGGCGAAGTACGAGCCTTCGCCTTCCTGCTTGCTGCGGGACCACTGACCTTCGTAGCGGCCGCCGTCCAGCATCATCAGGGTCCCGGTGCCGTCGGCGTAGCCGCCCTTCATGTCGCCTTCGTACTTCTCGTCGGCGATGCCCGAGAGGTAGAACTGGACCACGCCGGTGCCTTCGGCGAAGCCGTCCTTGCAGGGGCCGGACCAGGTGACCGTCTCGTCGGGGCGGGTCACGGGGTTGATGATCTTGCAGCCCTTCTGGTCGAGGAGGAAGGGCTCCTCGGCCTGGGCGAGCGTGGCGGCGGACAGGGCAACGGCGAGGACGAAGCGGGAAACGAACGCGAAGGCTTTCATGGGCATCTCTCCAGAGCCGGCGAGGGGCCGGCGGGGTGCGGTTTCAGGGGCGACGTTCCGGCGCCAGGGCCGGAACGGTCATTCGACACGCCCGAGAAGCAAATATTCCAATAAAGCTTTCTGAGTGTGCATCCGGTTCGCCGCCTCCTCCCAGACCACGCTCTGCGGGCCGTCGATCACCTCGGCGGTCACCTCCTCGCCGCGGTGGGCGGGCAGGCAGTGCATGAACAGCGCCTCCGGCCGGGCCACCCGCATCATGTCGCTGTCCACCTGCCAGTCCTGGAAGTCGCGGCAGCGGGCCTCGTTCTCGGCCTCGAAACCCATGCTGGTCCAGACATCGGTCGTGACGAGGTCGGCGTCGCGGGCGGCTTCCATCGGGTCGGTGAAGTGCTCGAAATGGTCCGTGCCGTAGAGGCCCGCCCGCTCGGCTTCCACCTCGTAGCCGGGCGGCGTGGAAACATGGACGTTGAAGTCCAGGATCTCCGCAGCCTGCAGCCAGGTGTTGCAGACGTTGTTCGAGTCACCGATCCAGGCCACGGTCTTGCCGCGGATCGGGCCGCGCTGCTCCACGAAGGTGTAGATGTCGGCCAGGATCTGGCAGGGGTGGTACTCGTTCGTGAGGCCGTTGATGACCGGCACGCGGGAATTCCGGGCGAAGCGCTCGATGATCTCCTGCTCGAAGGTGCGGATCATCACGACGTCGCACATGCGGGAGATCACCTGGGCGGCGTCCTCCACCGGCTCCCCCCGCCCCAGCTGCGTATCGCGCGTATTGAGGTAGATCGCGCTGCCGCCCAGCTGCTGCATGCCCGCCTCGAAGGAGAGCCGCGTCCGGGTCGATGCCTTCTCGAAGATCATCACCAGCGTGCGGTCGGCAAGGGGCCAGTAGCGGTCGTATCGCTGGAACCGGTCCTTGATCCAGCGTGTGCGCTCGAAGAGATGGGCGATCTCGTCGGCGTTGAGGTCCTTGAACTGCAGAAAGTGCTTCGGGGTGATCATCTTCGGGGCCCCCTGCGACGGACAGCCTTATCCGGCCACGGCGGCAGGTTCGTTGGTGCGCACGAAGGCGCGGATGATGTCGGCGAGGCCATCCACCAGCAGGGTGGCCTCGGCGGGCTTGAGAATCAGCGGCGGCAGCAGGCGGATGACCTTGTCGGCCGTGACGTTGACGAGCATCCCGGCCTCCAGGCCCATCGCCACGATGTCGCCGCAGGGCCGGTCGAGTTCGATGCCGATCATGAGCCCCTTGCCGCGGATCTCGCGAACCGCTTCCACGCCCGCCAGCCGGGCGGCAAGGCCCTCGCGGATCTGGCTGCCGATGCGCAGAGCGTTCTCCAGCAGCCCTTCGTCCTCGATGATCTGCAGGGTCGTGTCGGCCGCCACACACGCGAGCGGATTGCCGCCGAAGGTGGAGCCGTGCTTGCCGGGAGTGAAGACCTCGGCGGCGGCACCGGCCGCGAGGCAGGCCCCCATGGGCATGCCGTTGGCGAGGCCCTTGGCGAGGGTCATGACGTCGGGGCGGATGCCCGTCCACTGGTGGGCGAACCAGCGACCCGTGCGGCCCATGCCGCTCTGCACTTCGTCCAGCATCAGCAGCAGGTCGTGCTCGTCGCACAGCTGCCGCAGGAAGGGGAGGTAGCCGTCGTCCGGCACGTTCACCCCGCCCTCGCCCTGGACGGGTTCGACCAGCACGGCCACCACGTTCTTGTTGCTGGCGGCGAGCTGGGCGATCACGGCCCGGTCGTTGTAGGGAACGCGGGCGAAGCCCAGGAGCAGGGGTTCGAAGCCCGCTTGGACCTTGCGGCTGCCAGTGGCCGACAGGGTGGCCATCGTCCGGCCGTGGAAAGCCTTTTCCATGACGACGATGACCGGCTGCTCGATGCCCTTATGGTGGCCGTGCAGGCGGGCCAGCTTGATGGCGGCCTCGTTGGCTTCACAGCCGGAATTGCAGAAGAACACGCGATCCATGCCGGCCAGACCGGTCAGACGGGCGGCGACGTTTTCCTGTTCGGGGATGCGGTAGAGATTGGAGGCGTGGATCATCCGGCCCGCCTGGTCGGCGATGGCCCGGACGAGCCTGGGATGGGCGTGACCCACCCCGGTGACGGCGATGCCGGTGAGGGCATCGAGGTAGCGCTTGCCTTCGGTATCCCAGACCCAGGGACCTTCCCCCCGGGAGAACGCGACCGGGATCCGGCCATAGGTGTTCATCAGGTGCGACATGAATCCCGCTCCGCAAAGCACCGGCACCGGCCGTTCCGGCCCCGCCGGGGTCATCCGCCCTTCAGGGCATCGACCCGTTCCGCCCGGCCTGGAAGACCAGGCCGGACCCGTCGTCGCCGGTTACCCGGCAGTAAACGAAAACGCCGCCGGGGAAGACCCCCGGCGGCGTTGCAACCTTGGCAGTTCCTTTCGGGGTCAGCCCATCGCCTTGATGGCGCTCGACAGACGGCTCTTGTACCGTGCCGAGGCATTCAGATGGAAGACACCCTTCCGGGAGATGGAGTCGATGGTCGACTGCGCCTCACGGAAAACGGTCTGGGCGACGGTCTTGTCGCCGGCCTTGATGGCCTTCTGCACTTTCTTGATGGCCGTGCGCATTTCGGAGCGCAGGCTGGAGTTGTGCTGACGGCGCGTTTCGTTCTGGCGAGCGCGCTTTCGGGCTTGTGCCGAGTTGGCCATGACTGTCTGAATCCTTGGGCGAATCCGGAAAAGTGCGCGATACTACCGGCCTTTTCCGGGAGGCGCAAGGTAACTGCGCGCTCTGCGGCCGGGTTCGCCGGTCCGCGGCCCCCCGGTCCGGCCCCCGTTTCCGACACTGCGTGAACCTCCTCAAGGCACTGGCCACCGTCAGCAGCATGACGCTGCTCTCCCGCATCCTGGGATTCGTCCGCGATGCAGCCATCGCCCGGGCCTTCGGCGCCGGCCTCGCCACCGACGCCTTCTTCGTCGCCTTCAAGCTGCCCAACCTGCTGCGGCGCATTTTCGCCGAAGGGGCGTTCTCGCAGGCCTTCGTGCCGGTGCTGGCGGAATACAAGAACCGTCGCGGTGATGCCGCCACGAAGGAACTGGTGGACCGCGTGGCAACCGTTCTGGCGCTGGCGCTGCTGGTGGTGACCGTCCTCGGGGTGGTCGCCGCGCCCGTGATCGTCTTCCTGAGTGCCCCGGGCTTCTCCTCCCGCCCGGAGAAGTTCCAGACCACGGTCGACCTCCTGCGGATCACCTTTCCCTACATCTTCTTCATCTCTCTCTCGTCGCTGGCGGGCGCGGTCCTGAACACATGGAGCCGGTTCTCCGTGCCGGCGTTCACGCCGACGCTGCTCAACGTCTCCTTCATCGTCTTCGCGCTGTTCCTGGTGCCGTACTTCGACCCTCCGGTCATGG